>JANOAR010000213.1:0-32209 GCA_031411235.1 Verrucomicrobiota bacterium
CCCCCCCCCCCCCCCCCCCCGCAGGGTCCTGCTTCATGATCCGCATTGGCGACATCTCCGATGACGGTGAACTCACCTGTGACGAACTCCTGCGCATCGAGCCGAATGAAGCCATCCGGCAAGACCTGTTCCTTCGCCCCGGCGATGTGCTCTTCCCCAATCGCGGCACCCGCACCACAGCCTTCGCCTTTGAGCGCGCCGAGCCCAACGTCATCGCAGGTGGCCAGTTCTTTGTGCTGCGCCCGCATCTTGCCAAGATCCGCCCCGGCTACCTCGCATGGTTTCTCCGCAGCGAGCCTGCCGCCACGCATTTCAGGGCCTGCCGCAAAGGCACCCTCGTGCAGACCATCCAGCGCCACGACATCACCGATCTCGCCATGCCCCTCCCACCGCTCCAGACCCAGGAGAAAATAGTGGCGCTGGACGCCCTCGCCACCGAGGAGCAGCAGCTCTCCGAGCGTCTTTCCAAGCTCCAGAGCCTTTATCTCCATCACAGGCTGCTTACCGCCGTCTCAGCCTCACCACGTTAGTTCTATTCCCTGATGCCCAAGATCAACCAGTCCGAAATCAACGACGTCGCCTGGCGTGCCTGCGACACCTTCCGAGGCGTCGTCGATGCTGAGAACTACCGGAACTACATCCTCGTGATGCTGTTCTGGAAATACCTGTCCGACGTGTGGCGCGACCATCGCGAGGCCTACCTGAAGGAATACAAGGGCGACGAGCAGCGCGTCAGTCGTCGCCTGACCCGCGAGCGCTTCCAGCTACCCGAGGGCTGCGACTTCCTCAGCCTCTACCAGCAGCGCAATGAGGCCGACATTGGCGAGCGCATGGATGTTGCCCTGGCGGCCATTGAAGAGGCGAACAAAAAGAAGCTGGAAGGCGTGTTCCGCGACATCAGCTTCAATTCCGACAAGCTCGGCCAGACCAAAGATCGCAACGCCAAGCTAAAGCTCCTGCTGCGCGACTTCGCCGATGCCCGCCTCGACCTCCGGCCCTCGGTCGTCGGCGAGGAGGATGTCATCGGCAACGTGTATGAGTATCTGCTGGAGCGCTTCGCCTCCGATGCCGGGAAGAAAGCTGGCGAATTCTACACCCCCGGCCAGGTCTCCAGCCTGCTCGCCCAGTTGCTCGCGCCGAAGAAGGGCGACACCATCTGCGATCCGACCTGCGGCTCCGGCTCCCTGCTCATCAAGGTGGGCCGTCAAGCCGATGAGCGCGACTTCGCCCTCTTCGGCCAGGAAATGAACGGCACCACCCACGCCCTCTGCCGCATGAACATGTTCCTGCACGGCATGGACAACTTCCGCATCGAGTGGGGCGACACCCTGCGCAATCCCCGGCTGGTGGAGAAAGATCAGCTCATGCGCTTCGACATCCTCGTCGCCAATCCCCCCTTCTCCCTGGACAAATGGGGCCACGAGGAAGCCGCCGCCGATGCCCATCATCGCTACCATCGCGGCCTGCCGCCCAAGTCCAAAGGCGACTGGGCCTTCATCACCCACATGATTGAAACCGCGCGCCAGGGCACTGGCAAGGTCGGCGTCGTCGTCCCGCACGGCGTGCTGTTTCGTGGCGCGGCGGAGGGGAAGATCCGTCAGCGGCTCATCGAGGAGAACCTGCTGGAGGCCGTCATCGGCCTGCCTGCCAATCTCTTCTTCGGCACCGGCATCCCCGCCGCCATCCTGCTCTTCAACAAAGGCAAAACCCACGGCGACGTGCTCTTCATCGACGCCTCGCGCGATTACAAGGACGCCAAGAACCAGAAGATACTCACCGACGAGCATGTGCAGAAGATCGCCGCTACCTTCCAGGCTTTCCAAAGCGTCGAAAAATACGCCTACCGCGCCACCGCGCAGGAGATCGCCGACAACGATTTCAACCTCAACATCCCCCGCTACGTGGACACCTTCGAGGAGGAGACCGAGATCGACCTCGGTGCCGTGAAGCATGAAATCATCAGCCTCGAATCCCAGCTCTCCGCCGTGCGGGCGAAGATGCAGGGTTATTTGGAGGAGCTGGGGGTATGAAATGGAAAGCCAAGTTATTTGGTGATGTGGCGAACCTCCGGAATGGACTCAACTTCATTCGGTCCGACGCTGGGGACGTTGTTAAAATCGTCGGTGTAGGTGACTTCCAGCGAAAGTTTCGCATTGCGTATGATGGATTGGAAAGCGTCCAGATAGCGGGGCGTATCGGTGCCGACGATTTGCTCCAAAACTACGATCTTCTATTTGTCCGTTCGAATGGAAATAAGGCACTCATCGGACGGTGCATCCTGATTGAAGGTCTACGTGAGCGGGCAAGCTTTTCCGGCTTCACGATTCGTGCGCGCCTCACCGATCCTTCACTCAATCCCACATTTGTTGGATACTTTTTTCAAAGTGGCGCAGCCAAGAGGGCTATTAATTTTGCTGGTGGCGGAACTAACATCTCCAACTTGAGCCAAGGAATCTTGTCCGAAATAGAGATTCCTACTCCCCGCCTCTCCGAGCAACGCAAGATCGCGGACATCCTCACCACCTGGGACGAGGCCCTCGAAACGCTCGACGCCCTCATCGAAGCCAAGGAGCGACGCAAGAAAGCCCTTGTGCAACAACTCCTGCGTGGCCAGCGGCGATTGAAGGGCTTCGACAAGTCCGGCGGCAAGACCAAGAGCGACCGCTTCAACATTTATCCAGCCGACTGGCGGCGCGTTGCACTCGGTGATGTCATCACTGAAGTGAGCCATCGAAACCCCAGTGGCGATGACCTTCCGGTGCTCTCCTGCACCAAGCATCGAGGACTCGTGCTCTCCGAACAATACTTTGGCAAGCGGGTGTATGCCGATGACACCAGCAACTACCGTCTGGTGAAGCGCGGCGAGTTCGCCTACGCCACAAACCACATCGAGGAAGGCTCCATCGGCTATCAAAACGTCTGCGACGCTGGTCTTGTCAGCCCCATTTACACTGTCTTCAAAACCACCAACGAGATTGATGATGATTACCTTTACCGCGTTCTGAAAAGCCCGCTGCTAATCCACTTCTACCAGATCAATACCAGCGCCTCCGTGGACCGTCGCGGAAGCCTCCGTTACTACGAGTTCGCCAGGATTCACATCTGGATTCCCTGCAAGTTAGAGCAACAAGCCATTGCTAAAGTCTTTACCACCGACGACCAGGAACTCACCCTCCTCCACGCCCAACGCACCGCCCTCGACCAGCAAAAGCGCGGCCTGATGCAGCGGCTGCTGACGGGAAAACTCCGAGTGAAACCCTGAAACCTACAACCTATGAATCTTGGACTCTTTTTCGGTGCTGGAGCAGAAATGGGATACGGACTGCCCTCCGGGGGCAAGTTTGCAATTGAACTCTTTCGATTAGACCCGAGTGAAGAGAAGCAGGCTCTCCGAGCACAATTACAGGAAGAAATCAATCGACGCACAGCCTATGCCACTCGCTGGTTACCCGAGCAATTCTGGACAAAAAACATTCATGCTTTTGGCAAAGGTGAATTCACCAGCCTCATTGAATCCTCGATTGAGAACAAGAAGGACATGCTCATCGAAAGACTGAGCAACTTTGACTCCCTCGTTTCGGAGCAATTTTCGTCGTCAAGCTTCGATGTGGCAGCAGTTGCAACAGCCTATCAAAGTCAGTTTGGCCGTGAACTTGGTTCGGAAGTTTATAGCCAGGAGATTCGTTTAAACCAACTGCTTGGCAACCACGGAGGGCTGTTCGCTTCACGATACTACTCGGCGATTTTAGATGTTGTGCGCGCCAATCCCAATGCTTCGCTGCTGAAGCGCTTTGCCGTGGCATTTCTACAGCTGCTGGTGGGCTCTTGTGGTCATGAACTCATTAGCCGTCTGAATCAAGAAATCTTTACTCAGGCACCAGACGATCTTCCTATCTTTGATGACGTTGCAGGACTGTTCCGGGTGGAAATGAGCAAAGGAGGCTTGGATGCAATTGATCTGCTCATCACGGAGAGGAGTACTTTTGGGACAGACGGAACGATGAGTCTCGCGGACATGCTCGCAAGCTTGGCGCGCGGGGCGTTGGAAGCGCTGTTTGATGGTATCCTCGATTATCAGGCGCTGATCGACAGTCACTTTCGCTATTTGTTTTCGCCACGAACTGAATGGGCGAAGTTCACCAAGATGGTAATCTTCATGCGACTTGCACGGCGATACATCGTTTCCCAAATGCCTGATGAGCAGAAACTACCGAAGGCAGGCTACTACCACGATCTGGCACGGGCCAAGGAGTTCGACATCTCTCTCATGGCCATCGGCACAGCAAACTACAACAGCCTTCTCGAAAGGCTGGGGACTGAACTGGGCTTCGAAGCCACACAGACCTATCATTTAAATGGAGGAGTTGCTGACTTCTACAATCCATACACAAACGATGTCTTCTCGTTCGCCAACCCCGATGAGGTGCCGGAAGAACAGTTGCACGTTCCTTTTATTCTTACCCAAAGCGGAATCAAACCTCTGACCTCGGTAAACATGTCCCGGCGATACGTCGAGTTGTTCGACCACTATGCAGAATGTGATGCCGTTGCAGTTGTAGGCTTTGGATTCAATTGTGACGACAGCCACATCAACGGTCTGTTTCACAAACTGATCGATGAACATCAAAAGCCTTTGTATTGGGTTGAGGCTTCAGAACAAACAGACGACCACCTGAAGACCAGGTTGTTGGAAAAGCTTAGACTGCCTGAGACATGCCGTAGTTTACTAAATCCTGTGCGAGTCGATCGAAGCACACGACAAGTGGGCAACAGCCTTTGGCTCCAATACATTGCTGACGCTCACACGTTCTTTTAACTCTGCCCCCCATGACCGAGACCGACATCCTTCAAATCGCCCAGCGTGGCGAAGACAGCCTGAACCAGTTCAAGCGGGTGCTGGCGAATGAAAAGCAGGCGGCAGCGGAGATGGCGGCCTTTGCCAATGCGTTCTCCGGCACCGGTGTGTTACGTTGTGTTACAAAAGGTTACATTTTGTTGCTTAATGCTACATTTTGTTGCAAAATCTCCGCAACAGACCCGCCACGCCTCTGCCCTTCGGGACATGCGCACCAGGGCGGGTGCTTTATTTTCAGGGGGTGGCGGCGATGAAGTTCACCAAGCCAGCTTTGACCGTGCTCCAGCAGGTGGCCAAGCTCCAAAGCCGGAGGCTGCTCATTGACGATGTCGCCGAAGCCGAGCACTACCTGCGCTTCATTGGCTACTACCGGCTATCCGCCTACGCTCTGCCATTGCAGCAAAGCAGCCTTGCGGACAAGCCCTTCAAGCCGGGCGCGACCTATCGGAACATCTTGAATCTTTACCGGTTCGACCGCGAACTGAGGCTGCTGGTGATGGATGCGGTGGAACGGATCGAGGTGGCGGCCCGGAGTGTGATCGTGAACGAGATGAGCATCCGCCATGGTCCGCATTGGTTCATGGATGCGGCGCATTTCAACCCGTCATCGCACAGGTTCAAACATCACGAACTGCTCAACCGCATTGATCGTGAGTTCACCATCCCCACCGGCGGCACCAACCCAGCCAAGCCGCATCACGAGGTCTTCATCAACCACTACTTCACCAACTACGCATCTCCTTACCTGCCGCCTGCATGGATGGTGGCGGAGACTTTGACGCTCGGCACCTGGTCTCAGATCTTCGAAAATCTGCGCATGACTGCCGAACGAAAAACCATCGCCGGTCATTTCGGTGTGGATGAGCAAATCCTGCGTAACTGGCTGCACGCGCTGACCTACCTGCGCAACCTCTGCGCCCACCATGCACGGCTCTGGAATCGAAAGACCGTGATCAAGATCACCATAGCCAAAAGGCATCAGCCCTTCCTCAAAGTGAACGATCGCTTTTATGCGTTTGCAGTGGTCATCCATGACCTGATGCAACGCATCGCACCCAACACCGGCTGGCATGAACGCCTTGATGCGCTTCTGAGGAATCATCCTTTCGCCGACCCCGCCGCCATGGGCTTCCCGGCCAACTGGCAGAGCGAACCGTTCTGGAAACTGACACCGCCGCCCCCTTCAGAATGAACACCTTCCCCAACATCGACCGCCTGAAGGCCACGCTGGACCAGCACCGCCCGCTGGACCCGGCCATCGTGCGCAACCTGCGGGAGGACCTCATTGTGCGCTGGACCTACCATTCCAACGCCATCGAGGGGAACACGCTTACCCTTCAAGAAACGAAGGTGGCGCTGGAAGGCATCACCATCGGTGGGAAGTCCATCCGCGAGCATCTGGAGGCGGTGAACCACAAGAACGCCATCCTGCTGCTGGAAGACTTGGTGCAGAAGAACGAACCGCTGACGGAGTGGACCATCAAGTCCCTGCATCAACTCATCCTCAAGGGCATCGACGATGACAACGCCGGACGCTACCGCACCGTCAACGTGCGCATCGCCGGTGCGGAGCATCTGCCACCGGATCAGGTGGTGGTGCCGGAGCTGATGGAGCGCTTCATCACCTGGTATCGCGAGGAAGCGATGGCGCTGCATCCCGTGGAGCGTGCCGCACGGGTGCACAGCGACTTCGTGAAGATTCATCCCTTCGTCGATGGCAATGGCCGCACCTCGCGTCTGCTCATGAATCTGGAGTTGATGAAGGCGGGTTATCCACCCGCCGTGCTGCCGGTAGACCTTCGACTCGCCTACTACACCTTTCTGGATGCCGATCATGTGCGCGGAGAGAAAGAGTATTTCGTCAACATGGTGGCCCGCATCGTGAAAGAGTGCTTCCGCCCGTATTTCCATGCGCTGGGCTTGCCATGGGAGGAATAATGCCATGCCCCCTTCCTTCCTCGAAGCTGCGATCAGCCAGATCCCCGCGCTGCGCTTGTTGCAGCAACTGGGCTACAGCTACCTGTCGCCAGAGGAGATCGCAGTGCAGCGCAAGGGACGGGGGAGCCGCGTGCTGCTGGAGGGCATCCTCGCACAGCAGCTCCGGCGGCTGAATAAGATCAGCTTCAAGGGCCGCGAGGTGCCGTTCTCGGACGAGAACATCGCCAAGGGCATCGAAGCGCTGCGCGACCTACCGTTTGAAGGGCTCGTGCGCACCAGCGAGAAGATCTATGACCTCATCACGCTGGGCAAGAGCCTAGATCAGACCATTGACGATGAGACCAAGGGCTTCACACTGCGCTACATCGACTGGCTGAACCCGCGCAACAATGTCTTCCACGTCACGGCGGAGTTCGAGGTGGAGCGCACCGGCAGCCACGACACGCGGCGGCCTGACATCGTCCTCTTCGTCAACGGCATCCCGTTTGTGGTGATTGAGTGCAAGCGACCAGATTTGAAGGACTCGCTGGAAGCAGGTATCGTGCAGAGCATCAGCAACTGGCAGGAGGACGGTGTCCCGCAGTTGTTCGTGTTTTCGCAGATCGTGCTAGCGCTTAGCAAGAACGACGGCAGCTACGCGACGACGGGCACGCCAAAGAAGTTCTGGTCGAAGTGGAAAGAGATGCACGATGCCACCGCAGAGGTGCGGGCGGCGGTGAACGGCCCGGTGTCCGCCGCCGAACATGCGAAGCTTTTCAAAGGTCTGTTCGCCTTCGCCAAAGCGGAGGTAGAAGAGCAAGCGATTCACGGTCGCGAGCCCACCGAGCAGGACCGCCTCATCTGGTCGCTGTGCCGGCCTGAACGGCTGATCGAACTGGCGCGGCAATTCATCCTGTATGACGAAGGCGGCGCGGTGAAGAAGATTGCGCGCTACCAGCAGTACTTCGCCATCCGCAGCACCCTGGAGCGCGTGCGCCAGCGCGATGCCGAGGGCCGTCGCAAGGGTGGGGTGATCTGGCAGACGCAGGGCTCCGGCAAGTCGCTCGTGATGGTGCTGCTGGGCAAGGCGCTGGCCCTGGAGCCGAGCCTGCCCAATCCGCGCATCCTCATGGTCACCGACCGCATCGACCTGGATGAGCAAATATTGAAGACCTTCCACCAGTGCGGCAAGAACCCGCAGCAGGCGAAGACCGGCGCGCATCTGGTCGAGCTGCTGAAGGACGAGGACGCGGCAGTGATCACCACGGTGCTGTTCAAGTTCGGGGCTGCCGCCAATGCCAAGGCGGCCTACAGCAACGGGGGCAAAGACATCTTCGTGCTGGTCGATGAAAGCCACCGCAGCGAATATGGCGAGGCGAACATCAAGATGCTCAAGGCGCTGCCCAACGCCTGCTACATCGGCTTCACCGGCACGCCGCTGACGAAGAAAGAAAAGAACACCGCGACCAAGTTCGGCGGGTTCATTCGTCCCAGCTACACCATCCGCGATGCTGTGGCGGATGAGGCCGTGGTGCCGCTGCTATTCGAGGGCAGGCACATTCTGCAAACGGTGAACCAGCCCGCCGTGGACAAGATGTTCGAGGCGCTGTGCGAGGGCTTGACGCCCGAGCAGCGGGCCGACCTGAAGCGCAAGTTCGCCAGCAAGGAGGAACTCATTCGGCTGGACGGGCGGCTCTACCTCGTGGCTTGGGATGTCTCACAGCATTTCTCCAACTCATGGAAAGGCACGGGCTTCAAGGGACAGCTCACAGCACCCGGCAAGAAGGAGGCCATCGCGCTGAAACGACTGTTGGATAGCTTCGGCAAGGTGACGAGCGAGGTGATCATCTCCGGCCCCACCGAGATCGAGAATCCGGAGGAGCACGACAAGGCGGAGAGCGACCTGAGCGTGGAGCTGTTCTGGAAGGCGATGATGGCCAAGTATGGCACCGAGAAGGAATACAACCGCCGCGTGATCGACGCCTTCAAGAAGGGCGAAGACCTGGACCTGCTCATCGTGGTGGACAAGCTGCTCACTGGCTTCGACGCGCCGCGCAACGTGGTGCTCTACATCGCGCGCAGCCTGAAGGAGCACACGCTGCTGCAAGCCATTGCGCGTGTGAACCGGCTCCACACCGGCAAGGACTTTGGCTACATCATCGACTACTACGGCGTGCTCACCCATCTGCACGGTGCCTTGGCGCTCTACGATGCGCTGGAGGGCAAGTTTGATCAGGATGATCTGGAAGGCTCGCTCATCGAACTGGCCGAGGAACTGAAGAAGCTGCCCGCGCTGCATGAGGCGGTATGGGCTTTCTTCAAAGGCGTGGTCAACCGGCAGGACGAGGAAGCGTTTGAACTGGCGCTGGAGGACAAGGAGAAGCGCGAGGACTTCTACACCCAGACCTCGTGCTTCTGCCGCGTGCTGAAGATGGCGCTGTCCAGCATCGACTGGGTGAATGCCACCGCGCCCGAACGGGTGGCCCGCTACAAGAACGATGCGGCCTTTTTCCAGAAGCTGCGGGCCAGCCTGAAGCGCCGCTTCGCGGAAGACATCGACTACCGCGACTACGAGGCGCAGATCCAGAAGATGCTGAACACCTATGTGCAGGCGGATGAAGTGATCCAGGTGGTGGCACCGGTGAACATCTTTGAGCGCGAGGCCTTTGAGGCGGAGGTGGAGAAGGCGCAGTCGCCCCGGGCCAAAGCGGACACCATTGCCAACCGCACGAAAAAGACGATCACGGAGAAGATGGACGAGGATCCGTTCTTCTACCGCAAGTTCTCCGTGCTGCTGCAACAGACCATCGACGACTATAAAGCCGCGCGCCTCAGTGAAGCCCAATACCTGGCCAAAGTGACGGCGATCATGGAGCAGGTGCGCGACGGCAAGGCCAAGGACGGCCCCGACATGCTGCGCGACAAGGACCTCGCGAGGGCGATTTTCGGCAAGATGACAGAGCACCTTGCCGATCCTGAGCCCATGCCTGTGGCCGACAATGAATCGGTGTTGCGAGAACAATCGAAGAGCATCCCTGAGTCCACAGTGCCGCGCCCAAGCGAACAGCTTCTGGCGCAGGCTGCCATCGAGATCGAGAAACTCATTCGCGATGAAGCGGTAGTGCGATGGCGCGATAACACTGATGCTCAGAATCGAATGCGCAATGCCATCGACGACTATCTTTTCACGCTTACCCAAAAGCACGGTGTGGCAATCACTCTGGATCAAATGACTGAGATCATGGAGTCAGCTATCGGCATCGCCCGCAATCGTCCCCAGGATGTCTGAGTTTGAGACCATCGACACCGTCGTCGGTAAAGCGAGGCTGAAGCGCTCGCAGCGCAAGACGCTGGCGATCAGCGTGCTGCCGGATGGCACCCTGGAACTCACCGCGCCGATGGAGGCGCGCGATGACATGATCCTGGCCAAGGTTGCGAAGCGAGCGGCATGGATCAGGGCGCAGCGTCGCGCCTTCAAGGAAATGAACGCGGAGCGCCCGCCACCACGCTACGTGAGCGGAGCCACGCACCGCTACCTGGGCAGGCAATACCGGCTCAAGCTCGCGACAGGCAGCGAGCCGGGCGTGGCCCTGCGCGGTGGCTACCTGCATGTGACCTTGCCCGTCATCAGTGAAGCCGATGTGAAGAAGTCGCTGACTCAGTGGTATCGCAGCCACGCCCGCGAGCAGTTCACCCAACGGCTGGCGCAATGGAACGACTGGTGCAAAGCCCGCCGTCTGCCCGCCCCAAGGCTGCGCCTGCTCACCATGTCAAAACGCTGGGGCAGTGCCCTGAGCGATGGCACCATCTGCCTGAACCCCGAACTGATACGCGCCCCCTCCGCCTGCGTGGACTATGTGATCACGCACGAGATATGCCACCTGAAGCATCCCCACCACGGCCCCGCCTTTTGGCGTCTGCTGGAGCAATGGTGCCCCCAATGGCGGAGCTTGAAGCAACGACTGGAGGCCGGGGAGGGATGGTAGGGCTAAAAAAGCTCAAGTCCTTTCACGCTGTCGTTGTTAATCGCCGGATGCTGAAGGCTTCATTCGCGATTGGCTCCAGGGCGGACTCGGGCACGGAGGTTACAGCGATGGTGTCGCCCAGTATCAAGGCCCGAAACAGCGGCGCTATGGCGCGACGTTTCTCGCCTTTGCGAGAGGTCAAATCCTGCTTGCCAAACGGGCGGTAGCTTTCCTTTGCTGATGGCACTAGGGCGAGACTGGGGTCAAAGGGGATGAAAAGGGACTGAGGAAATCGTTTTCCCGGCCGTGGAAAGGCTTTTCTGCCGACAGATTGGAGTTTTCTCGACCGGGAAAATGATTTCCACGGGTATGGCTGGAGCTGCCACGGGGCCTTCCCGAGCTGCCACGGGTACGGCTGGACCAACCTGGGGGCTTTCCCGAGCTGCCACGGGTACGGCTGGACCAACCTGGGGGCTTTCCCGAGCTGCCACGGGTACGGCTAGACCAACCTGGGGGCTTTCCCGAGCTGCCACGGGTACGGCTGGACCAATCTGGGGGCCTTCCCGAGCTGCCACGGGTACGGCTGGAGCTGTCTCGGGGCTTTCCCGAGCTGCCACGGGTACGGCTGGACCAATCTGGGGGCTTTCCCGAGCAATCTTGGGGGAGAAAAGAGAAATCTCGGGGCAGAAAACGATTTCCCGAGGGCAGGGCGGCTGGGCCGCTGCCAGTAGCCACAGATTTCTTCATAATGGCTGGCGGCGGCAGGGCTGTGCGCGTGCCTCGCGGCACACCTTCACACCAGCGCCTGCATCACTGCGCCGCGCTTTGCCCCGGTGCCGCCGTAGATGGAGAATTGGCCGCCGCCGGGGCCTGGGAAGGCATCTGCGGGATCAACGCCCATGAGGGCACCGAGGGTGGCGTGGAAGTCGAGTATGGTGGCGGGGTTTTCGATGACGCGGTGACCGCTGGCATCGGTTTTGCCATAGTGCTGACCGCCCTTCACTCCGCCACCGGCGATCATGGCGGAGAAGGCGAGTGGATGGTGGTTGCGCCCGCTGCCTGTGATGTTCGGCGAGCGGCCAAACTCGGTCGTCAGGACGATGAGGGTGCTGTCCAAGAGGCCGCGAGCCGCGAGGTCGAGCATGAGGGTGCTGACGGCGTCATCGACGATTTTTGCGCCTGCTTCGACTTGAGAGAAGTTGTTGTCATGGGTGTCCCAGCCGCTGAGTTCCACCTCGACGAATTTGGTGCCGCGCTCGATCAAACGCCGCGCGACGAGGAGGCCTTGGCCAAAGGATCCATCGCCATAGTCGCTGCGCACATTGCCCTTCTCCTGGCTCAAATCAAAGGCGTCGAGATCCTTGCTCGTCATCAGTTTCACCGCATCGGCATACATGTCGGCATGGGCCTTCACGTCGGGCATGTTGTAGCGGTTGAGGAAGTCGCTGTTGAGCTTGTCGGCGATGCTGGTGCGCTTGCGCATGGCACTCGCGGAGTCACCCTTTTGCAGCTTGGTGTGCTCGATGCCTTTGTTGGGATCGGTGACGGGCACGGGGGCATAACGGGCATCCATGAAGCCGCTGCCGGGATGCCCGGCGAGGTCGCCCAGGCGGATGTAGGGCGGCAACGTCGCGCCCTCGGTAGGCAGGTGCCGCGCGACATAGGAACCGAGCGCGGGATGATTCATGGCGGGGGACTGCTCGTAGCCGGTGAGCACCTTGTACGCACCGAGTTCATGAGCGCCCTGGGTGTGCGAGAGGGAGTTCACCAGGGCGATGTTTTTTGCTTCATCGGCGAGCTTGGGGAAGTAGCCGGAGAGGCGCAAATCAGGAGCCTTGGTCTTGATCGTGCGCACGGGGCCCTGCACGCCAGCGGGGGCGTTGGGCTTGGTGTCGAAGGTGTCCACATGGCTCATGCCGCCGCGCATGAAGAGGTAGATGACGTGCTTGGCTTTGCTGCCGGGGCTGTTCCTGGGCGCATTCAGCGCGAAGGCCATGGAGGTGGGTGGGACGAGACTCACGCCGAGGCAGGTCTTGGCGAGAGAGGTGACGAAATGGCGGCGGGAAAGGTCAGTGTTCATCGCAAAGGTTTTCTATTTCTGAAAGGCAAACTCCGCTGTCGTCAGCAGTGTCCGTGCGAGGGCCTTGGGGTTGCGGGTCTCGCCGAGTGTGTCGAGACAGGCGGCGATCTCGGCCTTGCTGGGCTCGCGGGTGAGCACAGCGAGGAACACGGAGCGAACGATGTCGGAGACGCCGCTGGAGCGTTTTGTTGCCTCGTTCAGCGGGCTGCCACTGCGGGCGACGTAGTCGAAGAAATCGCTGTTCAGCATCAGCAGCGCCTGGGGCACAGTGGCCTGCCGCCAGCTATCGTTGATGAAGTCGCGATTGCCCTGGCCGAACATGCGCAGGAAATGGCCATTGGGCGTGGGTTGCGGCAGCTCGGAAGCCCGCTCCAACGTGCCACCGGCGAACTCCACGGCCATGTCGCCGAACTTGCGTGTGCGCCGCGCATCGGCCTTCATCTCGCGCTCTTGGGCTGCGATGATCTTGCGTGCGGCGGTGGTCACATCGGAGGTTTTGGTGGCCTGGGTCACGGCTTCTAGCGTCTCGGTGCCAGCTACTTCAAAGTCGAGGTTTTGATCGAGTTCTTTGACCGCGAGAGCCATCATCGAGTCCCACACTTGCTCGGCGCTAAGCCTGCGCACGATAGGGCCTGGGAAATGATAGGCCTCATCGCCGCTGCTCGGTGGCGCACTGGCGGCGCACTGGTAGGCCTGGGTGAGACAAAGGATACGCAGCACTTGGCGAACGTCGTATTTTGACTCGCGCACCACGTTCACGAGGTACTGCGCGAGGTCGGGATTATCGCAGTCGGCGATGTCCTGCACTTGATCCACGGGCCCAGCGAAAGGCAGGCCGAAGAGCTTGGCCCAGAGGCGATTGGCCAGGGTTAAACTAAATCGTGGATTGCTCGGCGATGTCACCCAGGCGGCGAAGGCGTCGGCGGTGCTTTGGTTCGTGGTCGCAATGGGTTGCGTGCCAAAAAGCACTGCGGGTGCAAGCGCTTCGCCAGGGGTGCCATCGTCATACTGGTAGTCCGCGGGCAGGATGGCGGGCATTCCAGCGCCATTGACGAGGCCGCCATCGCCAGCGGCGCGTTGCAGTGTTTCCACGGCGTCGCTGAGCTTTCGATACTTGGCTTGGCGGTCGTAGTTTTTCACCCCCATCGCGAGGCGATCATAGCGGCCAGCGGCTTCTTTGATCATGCCACCGCTCACGCTGCCGACGCTGGCATCCGCTGAGCTAGCCTGGATGCCGGAGGTCCACGCGAGGAAGGTGTGGTAGTCCTTGCGCGTCCACTTGTCATAGGGGTGGTCGTGGCATTGAGCGCAGGCGATTTGGGTGCCGAGGAAAAGGGTTGCGGTGACTTCGATATTGGTTTGGCGGTTGTCGCCATCGCGCAGGTAGTAGCCCGCCGCAGGAGCCTTCCAGCCGAAGCCGGAAGGGCTGAGCATCTCGCGTGCCCACTGGTCGTAAGGCACATTGTCGCGGACACTGCGCTTGATCCAGGTGAGATAGGGCTGGCCTTCCACATCATCGGCGAGGGCATCCTTGGCCCGCAGCAGGTCGCACCAGTAGTTGAACATGTGGCTCACATGGCCATTCGAGGCGAGCAGATCGTTCACGAGTCGCGAGCGCTTGTCGGGCTCCTTGGCTTTGAGGAAGTGCTGTGCCTCGTCGCTGGTGGGGATGCGGCCCACGAGATCGAGCGAGATGCGACGCAGAAAGGTGGCGTCGTCGGTGAGTCCATTGGGCGCTTGGTTGTGCTCGCGCAACCCTTTGCCCACAAGCTCGTCGATGCGCTGGGCCGTGGCGAGAGCATTGGCAGCATCCACCACTTCGCTAGTGGTGTTGATGGGCACTTGTTTGGCTCGAGCGCTAGTCCAATCGCCAAAGTCGGCCCCTTGTTCGATCCATTTTTCGATGAGGGCGATCTCATCGGCTGGCAGTGGCTTGCCCTCCTTTGCGGGGGGCATGATGTCGCTATCGCCCATCGGTTTGGCGATGCTGATGTAGAGCGAACTCTTGGTGGGCTTGTGGGGGAAGAGCAGGTTGTCGGTGCGGCTCTTGGTGCGGATGGTTGCGAGGTCGTCGAAGCGGATACCGCCTTTCGGCTTCTTCAGCTTAGCGCTGTGGCAGTCGAAGCAGGCTCGCTCTAAGATGGGTAGCACATGCTTTTCAAAGTCGATACGCTCCCCTTCCGTAGGCCGGGCGTAAGTTGTCAGCAGCATGGGCGGCGGAGGCGTGGGCGCGGCTACCACGGCGGTGGTTTGTGCGGGGGGTGGTGCTGCTGCGGCAGGCGTTGGCAGGGGGGCTGGTGTAGTGTCTATGGGTTGACCCATCGGGGGGCTGCTAGACACTTTGGCTTGAGCCATCAAGTCATCGAAGTGCAACTGGGGGGCGCTGGGCTTTGCCGTGGGCAGCGCTTGTTCATTGACGGAGTGCGCCACTGTTTGCACAGGCTGGGCGACGGTCAGCACGGCGGCCATTTTGGCTTTCGCCGGTAAGCCAGTGCTCAGGGTGAAGGGCTTGCCCGTGCGTGCCTCAATGACTGCTGCCAGCTCGTACTGCCGCACGAACCCCGGCCATGTTGCGCCTCCGATCACGCCGCCTATCGCGAGCACCGCCGCCGCAGTGGCCCAGCGAGGCAACTCCATGCCGAGCCATCGAACAGGGCGAGAGGCCCAGGATTTGCGCGGCCTTGTCGTCGCCAAAATGCGCTCGCTGATCTTTGCCTCACTTGCCGTTTTCACACTGGCCAGGATGGCATGGGTGAGGGCGTCGGTGCTTTGGGCAGGCTCTAATAAGGCACGCAGAGCCGCATCCGTGCGCACCTGTACCGCGAACTCCGCACGGCGGGTGTCATCGCTGAGCATGGACTTCAGTAAGTCGTCGGGCAGCTCTCCGTTGAGGGCTTGGTCAAGTATAGTTTCTTCGTTCATAGGTCTGCCTTTCCCTCTCACCCCACGGCCATCTTTGCCTCGATGCACAGGCGCAACTGATGCCGCACGCGCACTAGCAGCGTGCGGATAGCCATGGCGCTGCGGCCTGTTTGAGTGCCGATCTCATCGCTTGTGAGTTCGCGCTCGTAACGCATGGCAACGACCTCGCGGAGGTTTTTGGGCAAGTCTTCGACACATGCTTTCAGGTGTTCCGCCTCATCGCTAGGTTCTTCATTCGCCGCCGCGCGGGTCAGTTCCCAGCGCAGGTGCTCGCCATAGCGCTCGCGACGTACGGTCTCGCGGGCATAGGCCTTCATGCGGTCACGCAAGAGATTAAAAGCCACGGCGCGAACCCATGCCTGGAGACTGCCGCCCCTGAAGTCGTCGATATGCTGGTAGGCGAAAACAAAGGCGTCGTGGGCCACCTCGTCGATGAGATCGGGCACCGGAGCGCGCAGGGCGATGAAGGAACGCAGCGCCTGCAAGTGCCTGCCCAGCAGTGCGCGAAACGCGGCATCATCGCCTGTGCTGGTGCGATGCACGAGCTGGTCGTCATCGAGTTCGTCGTAGTTTTTCAGCGAGGGCATAGGCTCTTGGGTTGGCTCCAACTTCAGTATGGACGCTCGGGTGGGCTTTGTGGCGGAGAAAGTGAGGTTGGCGTGTTTATCTGGATCACCGTTCCGTGAAAAGCCAGCGTTGATCGTGGCGCAGACTTGCGGCAATGAAGCGCACTCCCGCTAGCCCAACCTCCGCCCCACGCCTCCGATTTGAACCCCACGCTCAACGCTCCTGACGCGCCCTTCGATCTCGCGCTGCGCCCTGCCGACTTCGATGAGTTTCATGGCCAGACGAAGGTGAAGGAGCAGCTCCTCGTCATGGTGGAAGCGGCTAAGCTGCGCAATGAGCCGCTGGATCACGCACTGCTCTGCGGCCCGCCTGGGCTGGGCAAGACCACGCTGGCCAACCTCATCGCCAACGCCGTGGGCTCCAAGCTCCACACCACCAGTGGCCCGCAGATCGAGAGGGCAGGGGACTTGGCTGGCATCCTCACCAACCTCGGCGAGCGTGACATCCTCTTCATCGACGAAATCCATCGCCTGCACCCCAGCATCGAGGAGTACCTGTATCCTGCGATTGAAGACTTCCGCCTCGACATCATCATCGACCAAGGCCCCAAGGCGCGCACGATTCGCATCGACTTGCCGCCCTTCACCCTCGTCGGCGCGACCACTCGCGCCGGCATGTTGACCGCGCCCATGCGCTCGCGCTTCGGTATTCCCAATCGCCTCGACTACTACACCGTGGAGGAGATTCAGCACATCCTCATGCGCTCGGCTCGGCTGATGAAAGTGGAGATCGAACCCGGCGGCGCGTTGGAGATCGCCAAGCGCTCGCGGGGCACCCCGCGCGTGGCCAATCACCTGCTGCGCTGGGTGCGCGACTATGCCCAGGTGAAGGCGCAAAGCATCGTCACCGAGCCCGTCGCCTCCAAGGCACTGACGATGCGCGACATCGACAGCGATGGCCTTGATGAAATGGACACGCGTGTGTTAGAAGCGTTGATCCACAAGTTCGACGGTGGCCCCGTGGGCATGAGTTCCGTGGCGGTCGTGGTGGGCGAGGACACCAGCACCCTGGAAGAAGTGCATGAGCCCTACCTCGTGATGCAAGGCTACATCAAACGCACCCCGCGTGGCCGCGTGGCGATGCCGAGCGCGTATCGGAAGCTGGGGCTGGTGCCGAAGGTGTCGGGGCAGGCGGAGCTTTTTTTGAATGAGGAATTAAGAATTAGAAATTAGGAATTAGGAATTAGGAATTCAGCAACTGAAAATCAGTGATGAAATGTCGGCACCATCCAACAACCTCAAGCCTTCTGTAAATCCCCCGCTGGCTGAAATGGATATTAGCGAGTCAACAATTCCTAATTCTTAATTTCAAATTCCTAATTCTCCATGTTTCGCGAACTCACCACCCTCTGGATACGCCTGCAAGATGCGGAGTACCTGCATCTCGCGCTGGAGTCTTTGCCACTGTTTGGGCTTGGGCTTGGCTTGCTCTTTCTCGTCGTCGCCACGGCGATGGGCGAGGCGAAGAGCCGCTTGCTGGCGCTCATCATCATCGCGGTTTCCTGTGCTTCAGTGGGGCCGTATGTGAAGTATCGCACACAGTCCACGCCGCGCATTTTGATCATCTATGACAAGTCGTTTCACGCCTCCATCATCGAGCAGGCCCAGCGCCGTGCTGACTGCGTGTGGTACTACTACGGCATGGCGGCCCTGAGCACGGCGGCCATGTTGTTTGGTCGGCAGGGGCGCTTTGGTTTTCTCATCATCGCCACCATCGCGTGTGGTGTGGCGATGTTTCTTTTCAGTGCCTGGTTGCACCGCAAAGAGTGCGAGGTGTTTCATCCCAACGTGGTGCGGGCGGCAGTGCGATGAAGCGCGTTCCGACATGGCTCATGGCCGCTGGCCATCACCTTCGCCTTATCGCGGCTGAGGAATTATGCACTTGTGGTCGCGAGGCTACGCGCTTGCTGCGAAGTGCAGGCGACTGGTTTCAGCGCTACTTGGGCTGGTGGCTGCTGGTGCTGTTGGGCATGGCTCTTGCCATCGCGCTGGCCATTCACCCGCATGATGAAACCTGGCTCCAGGCTGTGCGAGCGACGAAGCAGACCGCTCGCCATACCACTGTAAACTCGTGGGCACGCACGCTGAGCCATGCGGGTGACTTCCTGCGACTGAATGGCGTGCTTGTTATCGGCCTCATCCTTGCGGCGCGAAAGTCTCGCCAAGGGCGCTGGCGACGTCTTGCAGTGATGTGCCTCATCAGCTCTACGTTGAGCGGCCTTAGCGCTGTATCACTGCGTTTTATGTTAGGACGTGCGCGCCCTATTGCCCATGTGGGCGGTGGCTTCTACGGCCCCGATTTGCGAGCTGAATACCAAGGCTGCCCCTCCGGCCACAGTGCCACGGCCTTCGGTGCAGCGGTGCCATTTGTGATCGCCGAGCCGCGCATCGGTGTGCCGATGCTCGGGCTTGCGGGTGGTGTGGCATGGTCACGCATGTACTTGAATCAACACTTCCCCGCCGATGTCGCCGCTGGCTTGTGGGTGGCGCTGTGGTTTGGCGTGCCACTGGGCTGGGCGGCGAGGAGCGCGACACTCGGTAGTCGCCATCTAGCTCCTCGCGGCACAGCCGTCTGAGAGTGTCGCACGTCCAGGTTGTCACTTGCACCCTGGGCACCCTGCGCTACTCCAGCGCCCCCTTTCAAAAACTCACTCATGGAACTCAAGATCAACGTCGCTCACGTCGAACGCATCGCCAAAGAACTTGGCATTAAAGCCATCCAGGTCGGTGCTGCCGCGCACCTGCTCAGCGAAGGGGCCACGGTGCCCTTCATCGCCCGCTATCGCAAAGAAGCCACGGGCGAGATGGACGAGGTGCAGGTTGCTGCGGTGCGCGACCGGCTGGAACAACTCGGAGCCATCGACGACCGCCGCGCCTCTATTTTGAAGTCGCTGGAAGAGCGCAAACTGCTCACCGATGTGCTGAAGGCCAAGCTCGAAAAGGCCGACTCGCTAACCGTGCTGGAAGACATCTTCGCGCCTTACCGGCCCAAGCGTCGCACCCGCGCCACCATCGCCAAGGACAAGGGCTTGGAGCCGCTCGCCAACTTCATCGAGGCGAACCAAGAAACGCGCAGTGCCGACCTTGATGGCGAGGCGGCGAAGTTTGTCTCCGCGCCCGAGGTGGCCGAGGAGCTGCGGGTTAAAGATGCTGCCGAGGCGCTCGCTGGAGCACGCGACATCATCGCCGAGCGCGTGAGTGACAATGCGGAGGCGCGTGCCTCGCTGCGCAAAATTTATGCCGAGCAGTCGATGGTGACGAGCAAGGTGATGATGGGCAAAGAAGAGGACGCTGAGGCGGCGAAGTTCCGCGACTATTTCGACTGGAATGAACCGCTGAAGAGCATCCCCTCGCATCGGCTTTTAGCGATACGCCGAGGCGAAACCGAGGGCTTCCTGATGATGCGCATCACACCACCTGAGGACACCTGCGTGCGCACGCTGGAGACGCAGTTTGCCCGAGCCACCACGCCCTGCGGCGAGCAGATGCGGCTGGCTGTGGGCGATAGTTTCAAGCGCTTGCTCGGGCCCAGCATGGAAACCGAGAGCCGCCTGGAATCCAAGAAGCGCGCCGATGCCGATGCGGTGAAGGTCTTCGCCGACAACCTACGCGAACTGCTGCTCGCCGCGCCGCTCGGGCAAAAGCGTGTGCTTGGCATCGACCCTGGATTCCGCAGTGGTTGCAAGGTCGTGGCGCTCGATGCGCAGGGTAAGCTGCTGTTCAACGATGTGGTGCATCTCATCGGCAGCGGCAATACTTTGATGCAAGCCAAGGAGCTGCTCTGCAACGTGGTGAAGCACTACGACATCGAAGCCATCGCCATCGGCAACGGCACGGCGAGCCGCGAGACCGAGAGCTTCGTGAACAAGATCGGCCTGCCAAAGCATGTCGCCGTGCTGATGGTCAATGAGAGCGGCGCGTCCATTTACAGCGCCTCCGACGTGGCTCGCGAGGAGTTCCCTGACCACGATCTCACGGTGCGCGGAGCCGTCTCCATCGCTCGTCGTTTGATGGATCCGCTGGCCGAGTTGGTGAAGGTGGATGCAAAGAGCATCGGCGTGGGCCAGTACCAGCACGATGTCGATCAGAACCTGCTCAAAGGTGGACTCGATGACGTGGTGATCTCCTGTGTGAATGGCGTGGGCGTCGAGCTGAATACCGCGAGCAAACAACTGCTTAGCTATGTCTCGGGGCTCAACGCCAGCATCGCTGCGAACATCGTTACGTATCGCAATGAGAACGGCCCGTTCAAGGCCCGCAAGGATCTCGCCAAAGTGCCGCGCCTGGGCGACAAAGCCTTTGAGCAAGCCGCTGGCTTCCTGCGCATTCGTGGCGCGAGCAATCCGCTCGATGCCAGCGCCGTGCATCCCGAGCGCTACGCTCTGGTGGAGCAAATGGCCGCCGACCTCGGCTGCAAAGTTGCTGACCTGATTCAAAAAGGCGACCTGCGCAGCAAGGTGGAGCTGAAAAAATATGTGAGCGAGGGCGTGGGTTTGCCGACGCTTCAGGACATCATCAACGAGCTGGCCAAGCCCGGTCGCGATCCGCGCAAGCAGTTCGAGGTGATCAAGTTTGCCGAAGGCATCGAAAAGCCCGAGCACCTGATCGTGGGCATGAAGCTCACGGGCATCGTCACGAACGTGGCGGCGTTTGGTGCCTTCGTGGACATCGGCGTTCACCAGGATGGGCTGGTGCATGTGAGCCAGCTCAGCGACACCTTCGTGCGCGATGCCAGCGAGGTGGTGAAGGTGGCGCAAAAGGTGCAAGTGACCGTCGTTGAAGTCGATCTGGCGCGGAAACGCATCGCGCTGTCAATGAAGACCAAGCCGGATTTTGAGAAGAAGAAGAAGCAGAGCACCGGGCCTGGGCAGGGTGGTGGAGATCGTCGCGTGGGCAGCGGTGGCACGGGTAGCTTTGCTGGCGGCGGAGGTGGTGGCCAAGTCGGTGGTGGTCGTCCACAGCCCGGCGGTGGTATGGGCAATCCGTTCGGCGGTGCTGACTGGTTTAGCCAGGCGTCGGCGAAGGGGAAGAAGTAACGATGGCCCTGTGCCTCACAGCGCTTCCGCAAACAAGGTGGCGAAGTCCTCTTCGCCCACCGCACGCGGATTAAACGTGGCCGTCCATTGCTTTGCGGCCATCGCAGCGAGGGCGGGAATGTCCTTCGATTCAATGCCGTAGCTGCCGATGCTGCGAGGCATCCCAGCCTCGGCGAGCAGCTCGGAGACACGATCGGCGAGGTCGCCAGAGTAGTAGCTCGCGTAGATCACCGCGACCTCCGGCAGTGCGCTGTTGTAGCAAATGATGTGGGGAAGCATGACGCCGACGGCTTCGCCGTGGACGACATTGAAGAGGGCTGTGAGGGGGTTCGCGCAGGAGTGTGCGGCACCGAGCATCGAGCACTCGATGGCGGTGCCCGCGAGGGCGGCACCGAGCAGCATCTGGCCGCGTGCTTCGAGGTTGGACGGCTCGCGCAGGACACGGCTGAAGCCTTCATTCAAAAGATGAAATGCCTCGCGCGAATAGATCGAGGAGATGGCGGTGCGCTTCTTCGTCACGGCAGATTCCAGGGCGTGTGAGATGGCGTCGATGCCTGTGCAGACGGTCACGCGATGTGGCTGAGATACCGTCAACTCGGGGTCGAGAATAGCGATGCGTGCCGCAGCCTTGGGGTCGCCACAGGCCATTTTTACATGCGTCAGGGCGTCGGAAATGAGGGCATAACTCTGGCACTCGCTGCCAGTTCCTGAGGTGGTCGGGATGGCGATCATCGGCAGCATGGGCAGCGTCGCTTTGCCCACGCCCCAGTAGTCCTGCATCCGCCCGCCGTTGGTGAGGATGAAGTTGCAACCCTTCGCGGTGTCCATGCTGCTGCCGCCGCCAAGGCCGATGATGAGGTCAGTGCCGAAGGCTCGTGCGGCCTCCACACAGCGATCCACATCGACGGTGCTGGGGTTCTCATGCACATCGCTGAAGACCGATGCCTGGAGCCCTGCCGCGTGCAGCAGTTCCATCGCATGGGCTGGATAACCCACGCGTGTGATGCCAGGATCGCTGACTACAAGCACGCGCGTGCCGCCGAGTTCGCGAGCCAACTCACCGACTCGCGTGAGCGTGCCATTGCCAAAAATGAGCCGGGTGCGCGGCTGATGATCGAAGGGGTGGAGGAGCATGACAAGAGTTAGCGAGCAACGCAAAAGGCAACAATACAGCTATGGCAGGCGGTCGTGCGGCTCGGGCTCCACATCGGGCACCATGTCGAGAAGTCGATCAAACTCGGCTAGGTCAGCACGCTGGGCACGCATTTGAAGGTAATCTTGAGTTTGCAAAACCGAGAGTTTTTCCGCTGCGGCGCTCGCGAGGAATTGATCAAAGGAATAGCCATCTTTGCAAACAAGCGCTTCGATGCCTTGGCGCAAAGACTCAGGAAAAGAGACGGAAATGGTGCTCATGGTTGTAGGTTGAGATGTTGCAGCGCGGTAGCAGGCGTTATCGCCTGAATGCCCATGGATTCAACGGTTGAAAAGTCTTTGGTATTATGAGTAATGATGTAGTGCATTGAAGCAGCCAGTGCCACTTCCAATACCATGTCATCACCTGGATCGCGAATGAGGGGACGCCAACGAAAGTAGATTGGCTGATGCCAAGCGAGGGCACAAATGCCGTCGATAATAGTTTGAAGTTGTTGCGAAGTTTAATGTGGAATCAGTCCCGGACGCAGCAGGACGGCCTCATATTCCATTAGGAGAGCGACCGAAACCGCGATTCGAATACCGCCACTCCGAACAAGGCGCAGGATTCTATGACTTGCGCCTTGCTGTGACTTCAGCGCCGAGACGAGAACATTCGTGTCGAGGATCGCGTGCATCGGAAGAGAAAAAGATGGCCCGCTTCACGCACAATCAATCGAGCGCCGCTTGTAGAGGAACTCGAACATATTGCCCTCGTGCGGCTGATCCCAACTGATCTTCATGGTGCTGATGGGGCCGATGTTGAGGCGGTCGATGTTCTGGCATTCGAGCAGGTCACTGATGAAGGCGGGATCGGCGGTGATGGCGGTGCCGACAAGGGTGTAGCCGATCTTGCTCAGCATGTCCTTCTGCGGGCATGTGACGACGCTGGCATAGGGGCAGAGGAATTCGCGGCTGGCGAGCGGGTGGTCGAAGCTGTCGCACTGGATGATGGTGGGTCGCAGATAGACGCCGCCATCCAGCTCGGCGCGGCGGGTGCCGTTGCGATATTTGGCCGTGGCCTCCACAGCTCCTGGGGTCTTCAAATCCTCGTCGATGGCACCGTCGATGTAGTCGGCCATCTTGGTATTGGCGAAGCCAGAGAGCCTGGCGTTTTCATCATCGGGAGCGCTGGGCATCACCGGGCCGAGGCGCTCGGCGAGGGCGTCGGCGATCTCTTTGCCATAACGCGGCACGACCACGGCGCTGGCATTGATACAACTGCGCCCGCCGTTGTCGGCGATGCTGCTGACCATCACGTCGAGGTAGTCGCGCCAGTTTTCGATCTTGTCTTCGCCGATCATGATCTTGCTCCAGCCGGGGCCGTGGACTTGCACGCCGCGATTGCCTTCATACATCTTGGCCATCGCCACGTCGCCAAAGACGAGGTTGCGTCCGCTCAGCTTGATGACTTCGCCCGAGCCTTCATGGTCGGTGGGGTAGAAGCCGAAAGCCTCGGCGGGGGCACCTGCGGCGATGAATGCCTGGATGAGGCGATAAGGCGTCCAGGGCTCCTCGCGTCCGGGCTTGATCACGACAGGAATTTTCAACGCGATGGCTGGGAGCCAGAGGGAATTGACGGCGGGAGAGTTGCTCGGCATCACGAGGCCAAGGCTCTGCGTGGTGGGGTAATAGGCGACGGGGCAGCCGGACTGAGTGCCGAAGCCACGGTCGATGACATCGAGGTCGAGGCCGCGTGTGAGGCCGTTCAGCACCTCGGTCATGTGGGTGAGCGCGTAATGGATTTTGGCCATGTTGCGCTTCACCATGATGTGTGGCAGGCCGCTGGTGCGCGAGAGCGTTTCGATGTACTGCTGCGGAGTCTGGGTGTGGCCTCTATCGCCCACGGGCAGCGTGCCAGTGAAGAAGTGCTCGCCCGCCTTCGCGGTGATGTCGATGAGCTGCTGCACGGTGAATTTTTTCAAAGCTGCGCGTGCCTCGCTGATGCGTGCGAGATCCTTGCGCACGACGCCAGCGCCCACTTGGCTCACCTCGGCCATCAGTTCGCCTGTGCGGTGGTCTTTGACCTGGATTTTATCGAGGCTCTCGTAAGGTTTGCCACGGCGAAGGGCGGGGAGGTGAGGGACTTGGCTCATGTGAAGATGGTGGATGGTGGGTAGAGGGATACTGAAACGCCTGTCGCGAAATGTGGGGCGCAGTGAACGAATCCAGGCGCACTCTTTTGCACGGGGAGTGAATCTGCTTCAATTCACCTGCGCGAATTTTTCTTCCACCCGCGCGTGAATCATCGCCTGAATCTCCTCGTTGCCGATGCGGCCTATGACGTCATCGGCGAAACCCATGACGATGAGCCGCCGTGCTTCGTGGTCGGGGATGCCGCGCGCTTTCAGGTAAAACAGCTCTTCGTCGCTGACGGGGCCGCTGGTGCTGCCGTGGCTGCACTTCACTTGGTCGGCATTGATTTCGAGGCCGGGCATGGAGTTGGCCTCGGCTTCGGGGCTATTCATCAGGTTGCGGCAGGTCTGGTAGGCATCCGTGAAGTGGGCGCTCTCATCGACGGTGATGAGACCACCGAAGATGCTGCGCGACTTGTCATAGAGGGCGTTCTTGTAAAGCAGGTCGCTGTGCGTATTCGGAGCCTTGTGATTTTGCAAGGTGCGCTGATCGACGACTTGCTCGCCGAGGGGCAGGGAGACGCTGAGCATGTCGCTGCGGGAGCCCTTACCGACCATGTCGCTGACGCTCTCGCTGCGGCTCCACGAGGCACCGAGCTGGAGTTGGAAGCTCTTCACACTCGCATCGCGCTCAGCCACCGTGCTGGCGAGCTGCATGGCCTGTGCCTTCATGCTCATTTCCTGGCAGGCGATGTAGGTCAACTGGCTGCCAGGGCCACCGACGAGGTCTGTGACGGCACAACTGAAGCCCTGCTCATCGCCGAGAGAGCGGAAGTGATCCACGACGGATACCTTGGCGTTGTCGCCAGTGATGATGAGGGTGTGGGGGAAGATCGCGGCGTGCTCACCGGAGCACCAATGGAAGATTTCGATCGGGTGCTCGACGATGATGTTTTTGGGGACAAAAACAACGGTGCCAGCGCGAACATGAGCGAGGTGCAACGCGGCGAATTTATCGGAGCCAAGCTGCATGATGCGCTGCATGAAGTATTTTTGCACGAGATCGGACTGCTCGCGCAGGGCTTGCTCAAAGGGCAGACAAATAACGCCAGCAGGAAGGGCTGAGGTTTCAGTGAGCGCGAGGGTGTCATTGACAAAAACGAGACGTGCGGAGGTATTCGTTAGCTCAGAAGACGCAGCGATGGCTTGCGCCTTCAGCTCAGCGCTGGGCGAGGCCGCTGGCTTGAGTTGATCCAAGGGAATGCGCTTGGCATTCGAGTAGCGCCAGGGCTCATCTTTAATGCCTGGAAGCGGGAGGTTTTGGAAGGTCTGCCAAGCAGTGGCGGCACGGTCATTGAACCATTGCGGAGCGTTGGTGGATAGAGTCGGAGTTAGGGTCATTAGCTAGGTCAAAAAATATCTCTCGGGCAATCAGTGAGTTAGTGGATCAGAGCGGTGTGAGTTTACCCCACGCTCCCCTCCATCTCCAGATCAATGAGCCGCTTCAGTTCCACGCTGTATTCCATCGGGAACTGGCTGGCGAGGTCGTTGATGAAACCATTGACGCTGAGGCTCATCGCTTCGCCTTCGCTGAGGCCGCGCTGCTGCATGTAAAAGATCTGCTCGGCGCTGACTTGGCTCACGCTGGCTTCGTGCTGCGTGGCGTGTTGATTGCCACGCACGCTGATCGCTGGATACGTGTCCGTGCGGCTCTTGGTGTTGATCAACAAGGCATCACACTCGGTGTTGTTTTTGCAGCCCTTCAGATGTTTCGGGATGTGAACCAAGCCGCGATAGGTGGCGCGACCTTCACCAATGCTGATCGACTTGCTGATGACGTTGCTCGTCGTTTCATCCGCTGCGTGGATCATCTTCGCGCCTGTGTCTTGGTGCTGGCCGCTGTTGGCCAAAGCGATACTGATGACCTCGCCACGAGCCTTGCGGCCCTTCATCACCACGCCGGGATACTTCATGGTGAGGCGGCTGCCGATGTTGCAGTCGATCCATTTTACTTCGGCTTCTTCGTGGGCGATGCCGCGCTTGGTCACCAGATTGAAGACGTTGCTGCTCCAGTTTTG
Source organism: Verrucomicrobiota bacterium (assembly GCA_031411235.1). Lineage (GTDB taxonomy): Bacteria > Verrucomicrobiota > Verrucomicrobiia > Verrucomicrobiales > Verrucomicrobiaceae > JANOAR01. The sequence continues at coordinate 26,746 of JANOAR010000213.1, forward strand.
CACGGTCACGTACTGGATTTTCGCGCCCTTCATCGCGACCAATTCCACCACCGCACTGTGCAGCGTTGCAGTCTCGAATTTCGGGGCGGTGCAGCCTTCCATGTACATCAGCTCGGCACCTTCATCAGCGATAATGAGAGTGCGCTCGAACTGGCCAAACTGCTCGCTGTTGATTCGGAAGTAGGCTTGCAGCGGGTGCTTTACCTTCACGCCTTTCGGCACATAGATGAACGAGCCGCCCGAGAACACCGCGCTGTTCAGAGCGCTGAATTTGTTATCGCCCGTGGGGATCACTTTGCCGAACCAAGGCCGGAAGATGTCGGGGTATTTATGCAATGCCTCGGTGCTGTTGGCAAAGATGACGCCCTGCTCTTCGACCACCGCTTTGATGTTTGAGTAAGCAGCCTCGGAGTCATACTGAGCCTCCACGCCAGCAAGGAATTTGCGCTCCTGCTCGGGGATGCCCAAGCGGTCAAAGGTGCGCTTCACATCATCGGGCACATCGTCCCAGGATTTCTTCGGCTTTTGGCCGTCGGAGAGGTAGTAGCGGAACTGGTCGAACTTGATGTTTTCTAAATCCTTAGTCGCCCAATGCGTTGGCATGGGCTTGGAGTTAAAGACATCGAGTGCCTTATGGCGAAAGTCACGAATCCACTGCGGGTCGCTCTTCACATCGCAGATGTAGTCCACCGTCTTTGAGCTAATGCCAAAGCCGGAGTCGAACTTGTTGCGCTCCGGGAAGGTGAAGTCGCCGATGTTATCGACATGAATGTCGGAGATGCTTGAGGGGTCTTCGGTAGTGGTCATAACGGTTGAGGTTTTGTTGTTGAATTCAACTATCTCACGCAGCCAACGCGCGGTCATCGCCTTGCACCCATTCGTAACCTTTGGCTTCGAGTTCTAGGGCCAGCTCGCGGCCACCAGTCATGGCGATGCGGCCTTCCATCATAACGTGGACAACGTCGGGCTGGATATAGTTCAGAAGGCGCTGGTAGTGGGTGATGACGAGGAAGCCACGATTCTCGCTGCGCATGGCGTTGACGCCGCGTGCGACGATTTTCAGTGCGTCGATGTCGAGGCCGGAGTCGGTCTCGTCGAGCACGGCGTACTTGGGTTCCAGCATCATGAGCTGGAGGATTTCGTTGCGCTTCTTTTCACCACCGGAGAAGCCTTCATTCAAGCTGCGGCTGGTGAAGCTGCGATCCATCTCAAGCTGATCCATGCGAGCATACATTTGCTTGTAGAAGGCGACGGCGTCGAGGTCTTCACCATCGGGCAGACGGGCTTTTACGGCGGCGCGGAGGAAGTTGGCGTTGCTGACGCCGGGGATCTCATGCGGATACTGGAAGGCCAAAAATAGGCCAGCACGCGAGCGGGCATCCACGGGCATGGCGAGCAAATCCTGACCGTCGAGCATCGCTGTGCCGCTGGTCACGGAGTAGTCTTCGTGGCCGCAGAGTACTTTGCTGAGCGTGCTTTTGCCCGAGCCGTTGGGGCCCATGATGGCATGGACTTCACCAGGCTTGATCTCGATGGAGAGGCCTTTGAGGATTTCGCGTTCGGGGATGCGGGCGTGGAGGTCTGTGACTTTAAGGGACATGTAGGGGGCGTTATGAGTGATGAATGATGAGTTATGAATGGGCAGCCTGATTTCGGAAGGCTAGTGCGCCTTGGCGCAGGTGGGGCAGAGGCCACGCAGGGTGACGTCGAGACGGTTGATCTTGGCTCCGCGCGGGAGTTTCCAGTGGCTGCGAGGATCGACTTCCTCCTGCACGTCGGCATCGGTGATGGCACCGCAGGCGTCGCAGTGAAAGTGGACGTGATCGTGCTTGTTGGCACAAAACCGGGATGGGCCGCGCTCCAGATTCACCTGCTTGATATGGCCACTGTGGGTCAGCGTTTCCAGGGTGTTATAGACTGTGGCGAGCGAGATGCCGGGCACACGAGATTGGGCGCGGATGAAGACATCCGTAGCGGTGGGGTGATCCTTCGACTCCGTGAGCACGTCGTAGATTTCCTTCCGCGCGGGAGTCATGCGCACATCTGTCGGCGCAGTGGTCGAGCCTGCTGGAGAGAGGGTGGGTGGGCTGGGTGGCATGGTCTCTTATTGAGCCTTAGAATCATTCTAATTCAAATGAAAAGATGGGCTGATGAGGAATGCCCGCCTCACTTTGGCCACCTGTGCAAGAAGCGCACAGACCATGTGCGTATGCGTTTGCCCGATGCGCCTCAATGGGCTGTTGGGAACGTATTTTACACCGTGTATTCCCTTCGCCTCATCATCCTCACTTTCGCTCTTGCCCTCGGGTTTAACGCCTCGGCTGCCGGGCCCAGTCCTCGCGGCCAGGAAACCTACACAAAACAAGTGCTGCCGCTGCTCCAGCAGTTCTGCTACGACTGCCACGGTGATGGGGCCAAGAAGGGCAAGTTCGCCCTCGACGAGCACAAGGACTACACCTCGATGCTCGCCGACCAAAAATACTGGGATCATGTGCGGCAGATGCTCTACACCCATGTGATGCCGCCCACGGGCAAGGATTCACCGACGCTGGAGCAGCGCGACCTACTGGTGAAGTGGCTCGATGACAGCGTCTTCTACTACGACCCTGCGAAGCCCGACCCTGGGCATGTGACGATGCGCCGCCTGAATCGTGCGGAGTACGATAATACGATCCGCGATACTCTGCTGCTCTATGACCAGGAGACCTCGGCAGAGTTCCCGGCAGACGATGCGGGCTACGGCTTCGACAACATCGGCGACGTGCTCACGCTCTCTCCCATCCACCTGGAGAAATACATGCGTGCAGCGAGGAAGCTCTCCGCGTTGGCCACCAAGATCACAGCCCCAGAGCGGGCTAGCATCGAGGTGGGCGCGAGTAAGTTTGATCACCCCGACCAAGTCAAACTCGACGGCGATGACGGTGTGCTGTGGCTCTTCAGCGAGGCGAAATCTCAAGCGGGGTTCAAGGTGCCAGCCGATGGCGTTTACCGCGTGTCCTTTTTTGTTGCGGAGCAGAAAGCGGGGCCGGATCACGCCAAGGTCAAGCTCACGCTGGATAAGACAGACCTCGGCACACACGAGGTCACCAAGGAGTTCAAGAAGGCCAAGATGACATGGCAGAAGATCGAGTCTGAGTTGCCGCTGACCCAGGGGTATCATCGTATATCGCTCGCTTTTGTGAATGACTTCAGCGACAGCGGCAAGGATCGCAACGTGGCGCTGGACAAGGTGGACGTGAGCGGCCCGTATGGCCTATCCTCGCCCAGCGTTTCGGGTTTTCTCAAGTGGCTCGTGCCCGATGCCTCCCTCGGCACGCCTGCGGTGGAGCTGTCTGGCGAAGATTTCCTCCCTGGGAATGCTGGCGAAGATGGCGGGCGCGATACGGGAGCCTACTATCTCGCCAGCAACGGCTTCGCCCATCATCCGCTTGAGGTGGCGAAGGCCGGGAAGTATCGTTTCACGTTCAAATTGGGTGCGCTCCAGGCGGGTAATGAAGACGTGAAGTTTCAGATCAAACTCAATGACCGCACGCTGCTCAACAGCCGTGTGACCAAAAAAAACCAAGCACCCGAGTGGTTCACCTTCGAGACGGAAGTTGCCCCAGGGCGGTTTGATTTGCAGTTGTGGTTCCTCAACGACTTTTACGACGAGGCAACCAAAGCCGACCGCAATTTCTGGATTCACGAGGCCAAGGTTAGCGGCCCCATCGGCGGCAAGGCGGGGCTCGATGCCAGCCAGATGCCCGCCATTGTCGCAAAGATGGGCGAGCGCCTCTTCCGCCGCCCCCTGCGAGCCGAGGAGCAAGCCCAGTGGGTAGGCATCGCGCAGCAGGCCAGCGCGACAGGAGCCGATGCTATGGAGACGATCAACCTCGTGCTGGAAGGCATGTTGGTCTCACCTGCCTTTCTCTTTCACTCGCAGCCGCAGCCCGCAGGCCAGCCACTCGGCGACACCGTGCTCATCGACGAATACAGCCTCGCGACACGCCTCTCGTATTTCCTCTGGAGCGCCCCGCCCGACGAGCCCCTGCTGGCCCTGGCAAAGAAGGGCGAGCTGCGCCAAAAACTGCCCGAGACACTGCGCACCATGATCGGCGACTGGCGCGGCACCGCCTTCACCAAGAACTTCGCCGGGCAATGGCTGCAACTGCGCGACACCGACCTCATCAACCCCAACAAACGCCTCGTGCCCGAGTTCCAGGGCGGCAGCATCGCCAATGCCTTTCGCAAGGAAACGTCCATGTTCTTCGAGCACATCTTGAAGGGGAACCGCAGCGTCATCGAGTTCCTCAATGCCGACTACACCTTCGCCGACCACAAGCTCGGCAAGTTTTATGGCCTCGCCAAAGCCCCCAAGGGCAAGGAGTTTGAAAAGGTATCACTCGCAGGCACCCCGCGTGGCGGTGTGCTGACCCAGGGCAGCGTGCTCGCCATCACCTCGAATCCCACGCGCACCAGCATCGTCAAGCGCGGCAAATTCATCCTCGAAAACATCCTCGGCACCCCACCGCCGCCCGTACCTGGCGACGTGCCACCGCTTGATGAGAAGGCGGCATTCTTCGGCCACCAGACCCTGCGCCAGCAGTTCGAGGCCCACCGCAAGGATGCAGGCTGCGCGGGCTGCCATGCCTTCCTCGACCCCATGGGATTCGCCATGGAGAACTACGACCTTGTGGGCCGCTGGCGCGACCAGGATCACAAGCAACCCGTGGATGCCGCAGGCCAACTGGTGCGCGGCCAGAAGTTCAAAGACCTCAGCGAGTTACGCGAATTGTTGGTGCGCGATATGAAACATGATTTCGTCCGCTGCCTCGCCGAGAACCTGCTCACCTATGCCCTCGGTCGCGGCCCGATTTACGCCGACCGTGCCGCCATCGCCGAGATCGTGCGCCGCACAGAAGCCAGTGGCTACAAGTTCCAAGACATGATCCTCGCCGTGTGCGAGAGCGTGCCCTTCCAGCGGATGCGGAAGGAGTAAAATCAATCGCACTCGGCCAATACAGGGCGTGTCTCCAGTTCGCCGTTTGGGACGCTACGGTGCAGCCAGTGTCACCAGACTGCCTAGCTTGGGTGAGGCAATACGCGCTCGTGCAAGACGGTTTCCAACAAATTGTTCTCCTTGCCATCCACGAAAAGGAGAGCGCCTTCCCTGGAGGCATGGGAGTGAAATAAAAAAAGCTTGGCCAATTGTTTTTTCTAAAAAATGTGTGCTGGTCAAAATTTCCCCGTCCTGACACACTTCGCACTCATTCGTGCTCGGCCACAATCTTTTGTGCAACAAACCCATTCGCTCTGAGTCTCCTCGCTTTCACCGCCGCAACAACCTGAGATGCCACGGATATTTGGACCAAAAGTGAATTAGTTAGCGAGGGCGATATCGGCCTCGAAGCGGCTGGGGGAACGGTAGTTGAGGGAGGAGTGGAGGCGTTGGGTGTTGTAGTAGGAGTCGATGAAGGCGAAGAGT
>JANOAR010000214.1:0-57693 GCA_031411235.1 Verrucomicrobiota bacterium
CCTCAGCGATGGGCTTGCCCAAGGCAAGAAGGCCGAGGGCCTTCTCCTTGAAGTCGGGGGTGTAACGTTGATAAGTTTTCTGGCTCATGGGTGTCTATGTCTTGTTGGATTGCCCTTGGTCCAGAAATCTAGCGCACCTCAAGTTGCGTTTGATTCAATCTCCCCTTCTGTTGCTCTGGGTGAAACAGAGAGCCCAGACACATTCGAAGCGATTCGTGAAGTTGGCGCCTTTTTGAAACGAGCAGATCGAATTCAGGCTGCGTCAAAGCTACTTCAAAATTGGGTCGAGATTACGCCGAACCATGCCTTTCGCTACAATCTCGCTTGTTACGAAGCCTTGCTGGGAAATTTTGACCATGCTCGGAGTCTCCTCGCCGCTGAGTTCGCTCAAGATCCTTCGATGCTGGAAATGGCACTTGTCGACGACGATTTATCTGAGCTGCACTGCGAACTTCAGATGCTTGCGCCAGCATCAGGGATTTGAGTCGACGGACTAAACAACCCAGAATATTTTTTTAATTTTGAATAAATAATCCCAGTATGAATACACCTATCTCAGACAGGCACCCTGATGCCCACAATAAGCACGTAGAGCAGACCATTGATTCGGTAAATATCGCCTTACCAAAACTCCAGCAGATGTATGATCAGATCATCTTGATTGCATTTCACCCCAATGCGCCGGGAAAGGCGGACGTCTGCACTGTTGCGGTCGAACCAAACTCCAGTTTTTCAGGATTTAATACCAAGGTGCGTCGTCTCAACGTCCTTGACTGGGACGAAGTTTACCCTGAATCCGATTTTGCTTCCTTGTATCAAGGCGTTACTAGGAACGGCTTCCGATTCAGGTTCTACACATTCGACGAGTTGGATAGAATCCCTTTCGATGGCTTCACGAACTGAACGATGAGATTGATAACCAAACCACATGCCAACCACAGAGAAATCACATCACGCCACCGAGCCCTTTGAATGCCACCTCTGCGGCTGGCGCGCGGACACAACTCCGCCCATTTGCGGACAATGCGGCTGTGCGACGACCGAGGAAGAACCCGATGATGCCTCTGAGGACAGCGAGGCAGTGGTAGAGGACTGTGATTTGGAGACCTCCACCGATGAGATGGATGACGACGGGATGCCGGAGAGCCTGCTGGAGGCAATCCGCGATCAGGCTTTCCTGAACTACCCCATCGACGATGAGGCCAGAGAGGAAGCTATTGAAGAGCAAAAGGAAGCCTTCGAGAAATATGAAGCGCTGATTGCCAACTCTCCAAAACGACTGCCTGACAACATCCGGCAAGACATCATGGCTTCTTTGGAGCGTAGCCACCCCTTCGATTTTTCCGAGCGGGTTCACCATTGGACGCGGCAGGTGGAGGGCTATCTGAAGTGGCAGCACCTCACAGGAGCATACCGCCCCAAGCAAGTGCCTGCTGCCGTGATCGAGAGCATAGCAGCGGAATCAGTGCGCGACTCCCCTGGGGACTATGAGTGGCAGGGCAACAATGCGGCTAGCCTTATTGAATCTTACCTCTTGCTTTCAAAAACCGAAAAAACTGCGTGTGAGCAAGGGGTGGATGTGAATGTCATTCGATTCATCCGTGCGCGTGCTGAACGGCACGAACCTTTTGATTTCACAAAACAGCATAGTGAGGTGGAGGAGCAGGTGAACGCTGTCATTAAGATTCAGGCCATCTTCGAGCTTGCTGCCACGCATGGAACAAGCTCTGACGAGGTCCGGCGGTTGCATCTTAGTGCTGAGGAGAAGCACTCTGGCGATTATCCGGCTCAGCTTGTGTTTCTGATAGAGCAGCTAGACTCCATCACTGAGGTATCTTAAGATCATCCAGCATTTCGAGTCACCAAGTTCAATCCAGCAACTTACCCATCAATATCCATGAATAACAGTTCATCCTCCAAAGGCGTCGTCGATCTAGTCTTCTTGCTCGATGTCTCGGGCTCCATGCAAGAGTGCATCGACGCGGTAAAAGGCAGCATCGGCTCATTCATCAATACCCTGTCAGGGACGAACGCGAACAATGAGGTGCCGGTCAAAGACTGGCGCATCAAGATTTGTGGCTACCGCGACCATGATGACGATCCGAGTGACTGGTTTGTGGACCACCCCTTTGTTCGCGATGTCACAACACTCCAGGCCCAACTGGATGCCCCAACAATGCAAGCGACTGGAGGTGGCGATGAACCTGAGTCCTTGCTGGATGCCCTTTACAAGCTCGCCAAGATGGAGCAGGCAGGATTACAAGAACCAGAGTTGGCAGAAAAATGGCGTCCGCGTGGAGCCGCCACTCGGGTGGTTGTGTTCTTCACCGATGCCACCTACAAGACGCCCATGTCGATCCCGGAAGCAACAGGTGGTGCGGTGCAAGACGTGATCGCCGCCGTCATGGGCAGCCGCCTCATCCTGTGCGGGTTCGCCCCCGAAACCGAGGGCTACATGGAACTAGCGGCGGCGGATCGGACTGAGATGAATTTCATCTCACGCGAGGGTGAGAACCCAGTGGAAGCCCTGAAGCGTTTAAGCGGCGATGCGGGAGGGTTCGCGAAACTGATGCAGCAACTTGCCAAAACGGTAAGCAAATCAGCTGCCGTGGAAGCTTGCTGAGTTCAATCTTACCTCACCATCATCATGGCAGGAGAACATGTCAGCGGAGTTCGATTTCGTGAAGGTGATCGTATCAATGGTTACGAAGTTCTCAAGACCTTCGATCCTGGTGCCTTTGCCTTCGCAGCCAAGGCGAAATCAAGAGACGGTCGTACGGTATTTTTCAAAAAATACAAGCGGCCCGGAGCTGCGTCAGCCTGGTATGAAGGCTTCGTGGCCTATCAGCAGGAACTGAAGCGGCGCATCCAGGCGGATGGGGCAGCGAAGAGCCTATGTTATGAGTTCATCGAGTTTTTCGAGATGGAAAAGCCTGGGGGAGCGGTTCCCCTGAGGGCTTTTTATCAGGTGTTTGAGTGGGTGGACGGAGGCACCGATCTCAGGGGTGTTCTGGACAAACTGAAGACCAACCCAAAGGCGTTCGACTGGAAGCAGCGAGTGATTTTCGCCAAAGTCATGATGGCAGGGATCAACGCCATTCACAAAGCCGACATCGTTCACACAGACCTCAAACCAGAGAATTTTTATCTGATTCCAGAGCCTGCCATCGCTGCCAAATACAAGCTGAGGGTCATTGATCTGGACTTCTCACTGCTCGCTGGCAAGCAAGCCCCATGGCACGGGCATGAAGGCTATGTGGGCACGCCTGGCTACATGTCGCCTGAGCACTCGCCCGAACAGGTTCCGGGCAAGCACTCCGATGTCTTCACCTGCTCATTGATTCTTGGTGAACTGCTGGGTGGGGCGCATCCATCCTCGGAGAATATGGATGACTATGATGATCGGGCTCGCTCTGGCAGACTGCGTGCCGTGAAGGTGATTGAAGCCATTCCAGAGATTGCGGATATGACGTTTCTTGAGCATGTCATCAACAGCGGCCTGAATCCCGATTTCAAGCGGAGGCCCACCGCCGAGCAACTGCTCATGGCCTTGAATGGCCGCCTGGCTGAATTTGATGGGCGGAGGCCCGCTTCCCTTGTTGCCAGTTCAGCACCTGCACCAGCTTTCATATCTGCGGCTCCAAAGGCTGAGCCCACGCCAAGCCGCACGCCATCGTCAGCACCTCTGGTCATTTCAGGCGATGGAGGTCAAACCGTCCCAGTCAGCATTAGCACCACCCTGGGGCGTTCGCACTTCAAGGCTTGGGGGACGGACTTCGAGCGGTTCATGTCTGCGGAGCAATTCCTGCTGACCCGGCAACCGGCAGGAGGATGGACAATCGAACACTGCTCCTCGGCTCAGAACGCCACCACCGTTGATGGGGTGACTCTGGCCGGGAGAATGCAAGTCAGGCACGGAATGGTGGTAGCGCTGGGCATGTCCAGCAGGTGCCCGGTGACCCTGAACTTATCCGCATGAGCTATCTCCCACTCAGCACACGTCGGGAACACCTCATTCACTGAATCAACCTATGCCCTGGAAATGCCCTCAATGCGGTGTGGACAACATCGCCGACGGTCAGTCTTCCCACCTTATCGAAGCGGGTGGCTGCGGCTACGTTCGCTTCCCTACTGGAGTAGTCATCAGATCGGATGCCACTGGCAAGGACATGACCGTTCGAGTTAACGGCAGCTTCGGCAGCAGCTCGCTGAACTTGCTTGGCGATCCTGACATCAAGTTCGTTTCTACTGAGCAGTTTGCGGTTGAGAAAAGCATCGCAAAGGGTGGCTGGCTCATCACCAGCGCCGTGAAGGCCCAGAATCCTCTCTTCCTCAACGGCCTGCCAATCAGTCCAGAGGGGGCGCTTCTAAAAGAGGGGGATAAACTCTCCATCAAGGACAAGTGCTTTCGCCTCACCGTGCATCTGCTCCAAAGCCTCTAACTCTCTCACGATGGAAACTCCCTTATCCGCACCGTGCCCACCGGTTGACACAGCACCCACGCATCCTCCTGACCTTGCTACCGCGCCAACGAAGTCCGTCCGGGCTGATGCGGAGTTGCGACGTATCCAGGCCGTATTGCCCCATATTCTTGAACGAGCAGCCGCAAGCGTGGCCAGCGGCGAGCTTCCCCTGATCGGCTGGGGTCTTTCAAAGCCACGGGTGCAGAAGCTTCCCAGCAGTGACCAATGGTTCTTTGTGGGGGATATTCATGGGGATTTCCTGGCGTGGCACCGGCTGCTTGCGCAAGTGCGTGAGCATAATGGCTTTCGATTGTGTTTTCTTGGAGACCTTGTGGATCGTGGTCCTTTCAGTCTGGAGTGTTTCGCCGCCCTGCTCGAAGCCAGCATGAACTATCCAGGACAAATCCTGTGGATACTCGGGAATCACGACGAGGCTTTGGGCTGGAATGCCAAGGAAGAACAGTTTTTCAGCAAGGTGGAGCCATCTGAGTTCACTGATTTCCTCAATGAGCCGCTAGAAGGCCTGGAGACGAAGCAGCAGTTGGTGAAGTGGGGGCACTTGTTCATTGATGTCGCAAGCCGTCTGCCCCGAGCGACTCTTTTTGAAGATGGTCTTCTCGCCACCCACGGTGGCGTGCCGTTGGCAGACCAATGGGATAATCTCAAGACCTTGGAAGCATTTCATCACCCCAGGTGTCTCGGAGATTTCACCTGGACGCGCGCGACGGAGGTTCCCAAGAAGCTGGGTTGGAAATTCGACCCGGTTCGCCGTGCAACCTCGTCTTCATTTGAATACGGCTACAAAGATCTTGAAGGCTTCACACAAGCATCTGCTGCGGTGCTGCCAGTGAAGCGTGTGATTCGAGGTCATGACCACGTTGAGAGCGGCCAAAACTGTCCGCCCTGCTACAAGGCCGCGCCATTGCTGACCATTAACGGTTTCGGGTTCAATTACCTCAGCGACTCTGTGCATCAGTATCGTTCGTCTCTTCTCCTTGGTGTGGGGCAAGCGGATAACCTGCCTGTGGTTGAAGAAGTCATACTCGACCACGACGAGTATCTGGAGATCTACCCTGCCAAACCGGCTTAAGGTCCAGAATCGCCCGCGCTCGATGCCGAACATAAGCAGCCCGAGGGCAGTACTATTGAGTTATGAAGCCCCTAACAGTTGAAATTGTTCTGCTCATTGTTTTATGACGATCTGCTGGGCGGTGTTTGGGATCAAGGAGCCAGTTTCACCACCTTCAGCGCTAGGAAGACGGGGAACTCCTCGGCGGCGCGATGTTCGCCTCGGCTGCGTGGGCCTGGTTGGGAGCGGCGATGGCTGAACAATTCCTCGCTGGCTGTCACGGCTAAGTTGGCTTTTCCGAGGGCATTCAAATAGGTCGCTAGGGGGCGATGGTGGAACCAGGTCTGCTCGGTGGTGGCTCGTCCGGGATGGGTGGCGATGGGGATGCTGAGGGGCTGGCCGTAGCGGTCGAGGCGGCGGTACTGCACTTTTTTTTCGGCATCCCAGCCCCAGGAGGATTGGCGAGGAATGCGGAAGCAGGGGTGCATAAAGATGAGCACGGCGCGACCGCCGGGTTTGAGGGATTTGCCGAGGTTGACGAAGACTTTGTCCATCGCTTCGACGTCATGCACGGCCATGAGGCAGGCGGCGGCGTCGAAGGTTCCATCGGCCCAAGGGGCGGCGTCTGCGGCGGCGTCTGCGATGAGGAATTTGGCTCGCGCGTTGCGGCTACGATCCCGCGCAGCGGCGATGAGTTTGGGGCTGGCATCCACGCCGACGACTTCGGCGACTTGGGTCTCTAGCAGCAGGCGGACGAGCACGCCTTGGCCGCAGCAGAGGTCGAGGATTCGTTCTTTGGGGCGGGCATCGAGTAGCTTGAGTGCGGAGGGCAGGATGACGTGTTTGTGGTAGTCGCTGCCTTCGTCGCCGACGAGTTTGTCATACCAGTTTGCGACTTGATCCCAGCCTTTGTCTTGGCGTGGGGACTGGGGGCCATCGCCGCGTGGGGCTCCCTCGTCGCCGGTGCGTGGCGGGTACTTGGGAGGCCGAGGTTTGGCGTGGGAAAATCGACCGTGAGCAGGCTTGCGAGGGGGGTAGGACACGCGGCGATGGTAACGAGTGATGGCGGTGCTGACAACTTGTGGAAGCGCGTTTCGGCAATTCAAGCGGGGAAGGGACAAGGGGCAAGGTACAAGGGATAAGGGGAGTGCCTTCGGGTGTGTTCTTCGTAGAGGGGCTGTGGTTTTGAATTCAAGCGCGAAGCCAATCCCCTTATCCCTTGTACCTTGCCCCTTATCCCTCCGAGTCAGCCGCGAGTGAACGCCAAAGTTTGGGCACCGAATCGCTCGCCCGCTGCGGCGCTGTGCGCTTGCCATTCGTTACTGAAGCAACACAGTGATTCACTTTTCCACATGGCTATTTCTTCCTTTCCCCCGCCGCCGCCGATGCCACCTGCGTGGTCGCCCCATCCCGAGGTGATACCGATGCCCCCGCCGCCGCCGAGCCAATGGCGCAAGGCGCTGGGTTCACTGGGCATCGTGGGGGTGCTGCTGCTGAAGTTCGGCGCTAAGCTGAAGTTTATCATCATGCCGGTGCTGAAGTTTTTCCCGATGCTGCTGAAGAGCGGTGGCTCGATGTTTGTCTCGATCTGGGTTTACTCGATGTTCTGGGGCTGGAAGTACGCGGCGGGGTTTGTGCTGTTGATCATGGTTCACGAGCTAGGGCATGTGTATGCGGCGTGGCGCTGCGGGGTGAAGGCGACGGCCCCGATGTTTATCCCGTTTCTGGGGGCTTTCATCGCGTTGCAATCGGCGATGAAGGACGCGCTGGTGGAGGCGGAGATCGGTATTGCGGGGCCGGTGTGGGGCTCGGTAGCGTCGGCACTGTGCCACGCGGCTGGGCTCTATTTTGAAATGCCGCTGCTGCTGGCGCTGGCGTGGTCGGGCTACTGGCTGAATCTTTTTAACCTGACGCCGGTGGGCCAGTTGGATGGTGGCCATGTGATGCAGGCGCTATCGCCGTGGATGCAGTTGGTGGGTTTTCCCATCATGGTGGGCTTCGCGATTTATTACCCAAGCCTGATCATTATCATTCTGCTGGCCATGTCGCTGCCGCGACTGATCGCGCTCTTCCGTGGGCGCACGGAAGAGGAGCAGCAGTACTACACGGTGCCAGTCGCTGCACGCTTGAGGATGGGGCTGCTTTATTTTGGGCTGATTGCGGCGCTGGTCTTTGGGATGTACGAGGTGGACTTGCAGTTGGAGCCGCTGCGCCATGCGGGTCGGTGACTCACGGCGCTTTGCCTTTGCCCTTGCCTTTTTTGCCATTGCCGCCCCAGGATTTTTCAGGGTCGTAGGCGGGGTTGGGCTCGGGCATTTGGGCTCCGGTTTCGCTGAGCCAGGTGTGTAATTTGTGGGTGAGCGCGGTGGCTTTTTCGCGGTTGGTATAGGCGAGGTTGTCGGCTTCACCGGGGTCGAGACGGGTGTTGTAGAGTTCGACGTGTTTGTCTTCGTGGAACTCAATGAGCCGCCAGTCGCCTTCGCGCACGGCGCTGTATGGAGTGGCACTGCCGGGGTGATAGTGCGGGTAGTGCCAGTAGATGGTGTCGCGCTTCAGGCTGCCCTGTTGGGTAAGCACAGGCACGAGGGATTCGCCGTCGGCTTTGTGGCCTGCGGCGTCGGCGGTGCGGGTCAGCTCTAGCAGGGTAGGGTAGTGGTCGCAGGAGATGACGGGGGCATCGCAGAGGCTGCTGGCTTTTATTTTGCCGGGCCAGGCGATGATGAGCGGGATGTGAACGCCGCCGTCAAAGGCGCTGCCTTTGCCAAGGCGCGAGGGGCTGTTGTCGGTGGGGCCGACGCTCCAGCCGTTGGCGCTGACGGATTTGTTCAAGCCGCCATTGTCGCTGGTGAAGATGAAGATGGTGTTCTCGGCGAGGCCCAGTTCGCTGAGTTTGGCACGCATGGCACCGACGCAGTCATCGACGCTCTCGACGAGGGCGGCATACACGGGGTTGGTATGGCCACCGACGGCACGCTTGGCCTGGTATTTGGCGACGACATCGGGCTTGCCCATGATGGGGGTGTGGACGGCGTAGTGGGGCATGTAGATGAAGAAGGGCTTGGCCTTGTTGGCCTCGATGAAGTGGATGGCCTCTTGCCCGAGGCGGTCGGTGAGGAATTCTTTATTGGGGCCATCGGCGAGGGTTTCGATCTTGTAGGGCGAGAAGTAGCTGGGCGGTGAGCCACCAGCGGTGCCTGCGATGTTTTTGTCGAAACCCTGGGTCTCAGGGTAGAATTCGGGGCCACCGAGGTGCCACTTGCCGATGCTGGCGGTGGCGTAGCCCGTGCTGCGCAGGCGCTCGGCGAGGGTCTCTTCCTTCAGTGGCAGCCACTTCTGCCAGTCGGGGATTTTCAGCTTGGCATTGGGCCGCTGGTGCCCCGCGATCCAGTCGGTGATGTGCAGCCGCGCGGGGTACTTGCCCGTGAGGATGGCGGCGCGCGTGGGCGAGCAGACGGTGCAAGCGGAGTAGGCGCGGGTGAATCTCATGCCATCCTTGGCGAGCGAGTCGATGTGCGGCGTCTCGTAGTACTTGGAGCCGTAGCAGCCGAGGTCTGTCCAGCCCATGTCGTCGATGAGCATGAGGATGACGTTTGGCGGTCGGTCAGCGGCGTGTGTGGGTGTAGGTGAAACGAAGGCAAGGAGTGCAAGCAGAGCGAGGAGACGGGTCATGAGATGGCGTGGCGAAGGGTGAGCGCTAGTCACGTTGCGAGGGGCTGGGAGTTATCAGGCGAGTTGGGGAGCGCAGGCGAGGGGATACTCAGTTCCGTTGCTTGCACCGCTATCCCTATGACTCGCTTGCGGGCCGCTCGGGGTATAGGCCGAGCATTTGGCGGAGCATGGCGAGGGTGTTGCCGAGCTTGCCGCCGTAGGGGCGCTGCGGGTAGAGGAAGGACCATTCATTGCGTAGGCCGAGGGTGGCGAGTTGTGGCGCAGGGTGGATGAGCACGGCACTGCCGCCGAAGTGCAGTAGTGGTAGATCAGCAGCACTGTCGGAGTAGGCCCAGCAGTGGTCATTGCGGTCATCATCCGTGAGGTCGGCGACGCCGGGGACTTCGGCCTGCATGGCTTCGATTTTGACGCTGCGTTTGTTGTTCTCTGGGATGCTGGGATGCAGGGGGAAGGGGTCAAGCAGGCGCACTTTAGTGGCCACACAGTAGTCGAAGCCGAAGGCCTCGGCGATGGCTCGTGCGTAGAAGTCGGGGCTGGCGGTATTGAGCACGAGGACGCGGTCGGCTTCGCGGTGGCGCTCCAGTTCGGCCAGCAGCGATGGGTAGGCCCAGGGGATGGCGCTCTTTTCGGCGAACTCATGGGCATAGTGGCTGAGGCGGCTCAGGGGCATGTGCCAGAGGTAGCTGTTGAAGGCTCGCTTGGCCCGCACGGTGGAGACGAGGCCCACCGCACGAAGCAAGGCGTAGGGCAGGAAGAAGAGATGCAAAAACACGCGCCAGGGCTCGCGGTGCAGCACGTAGTTGCAAAACAGCGCCTGGGTGTCGTGTGGGAGCAGGGTGTGGTCGAGATCAAAGAAGGCGAAGGCGCGGCGCATGGGGGAAGGGGATCGGTTGTCGGAGGTCGGAGCCACTGGCTTCATTCATCTTGAATTTCCGGTTGAACAATGTGGCAGGCGGTGGACTATCGCGGCCCGCGCCATCAGGCAAGGCTCACGTGGCGGAATTGGTAGACGCGCTAGATTCAGGTTCTAGTGAGTAACATCGTGGAGGTTCGAGTCCTCTCGTGAGCACCATCTAAACCCCCAGGTCGTTTGACCGGGGCCAACGCCCAAAGGATTACCAGAGGAGAGACTAGCGATGCAGGATGCGGGATTTGTGAAGCAAGCGTTTGCCGGAATTGCGAGCCGTTATGTGCTCACCAATCATGTGCTGAGCATGGGTATCGATGTGCTGTGGCGCAGACGCACGGCTCGACTGGTGCAGAGCCTCACGCCGCAGTGGGTGCTGGATCTGGCCACGGGCAGTGGTGATCTCGCGCGAGCCGTGCAGGCTGCCTGCCCACAGGCGAAGGTGCTCGGCGGTGACTTCTCGCCACCGATGATGCTGGAGGCGCAGAAGCGTGGTTTCCATGCGCTGATCGCTGCCGATGCGCTGGCGCTGCCAGTGGTGGATGGGGCGGTGGATGTGGTGACGGTGGCCTTTGGCCTGCGCAACATGGCTTCCTGGCCCGCAGCCCTGGCCGAGATGTCACGTGTGCTGAGGCCCGGCGGGCACCTCGTGGTGCTGGATTTCTCGTTGCCCACGCTGCCGCTGCTGCGCCCTGCGTACGTGTTTTATCTGGAGCGTGTGATGCCCCGACTCGCGGGCCTACTGACCGGGAAGCGCGAGGCCTTTGAATACCTGTGCCGGTCGATCGAAGCCTTTCCCTCGGGCAAGGTGATGGAGCAGTTGATGCTGGCGAATGGCTTCGTCGAGGCGCGTTCGGAGCCTTTGTCATTGGGCATTGCGACGCTGTATGTGGCGCGGAAGGGCTGCCCGTAGCCGCCTTCTTTTCGCGGTTGTCTCGCCCCTGTTCGCCTTTAATATCCGCGCCTCTTTTCCCGGCACTTTTTTATTTTTATGGCCCACACAGACATGCGCATCCTCGTCACCGGCGGAGCTGGTTTCATCGGCTCCAACCTCGTTCATTACCTCCTCGGCCCTGCGGGTGTGGAGCGTGGGGTCACGGTGTCGAAGGTGATTAATCTCGATAAGCTCACCTACGCGGGCAATCCCTCCAACCTCGCTGCACTGGCCCATGACCCGCGCCATCTGCTCGTCGAAGGCGACATTCTTGACAGCGACCTCGTTGCGAAATTGCTGCGCGACCACGACATCAACGCCGTGATGCACCTCGCCGCCGAGAGCCATGTGGATCGCAGCATCGACGGCCCCGAGGCCTTCATCATGACCAACTTCGTCGGCACCTTCCGCCTGCTTGATGCCGCGCGCGCTTATTGGAAGGAACGCGTCGCCGCTGGCAAGGATGACTTCCGCTTCCTCCACATCTCCACCGATGAAGTCTATGGCTCGCTGAGCGCCACCGACCCCGCGTTCACCGAGACCACGCCCTACACGCCGAACAGCCCGTATTCCGCCAGCAAGGCCGGCAGCGACCACCTCGCCCGCGCCTACGTCCACACCTACCACATGCCCGTGGTGACGACGAATTGCTCGAACAACTACGGCCCGTATCAGTTCCCCGAGAAGCTCATGCCGCTGATCATCAACAAGGTCATCAAAGGCGAAAAACTGCCCATCTACGGCGACGGCACCAACGTGCGCGACTGGCTCTATGTCGAAGACCACGCGCGCGGCCTCTTCCTCGCGCTGTGCAAAGGCGAAGTCGGCGAAGTCTATAACATCGGTGGCAAGTGCGAGATGCAAAATATTGAAGTTGTCCGCGCCATCATCGACGCCGTGAACGCCGAGCGCCCCGAGCTGAAGCGCACCGCCGAAGACCTCATCACCTACGTCAAGGATCGCCCCGGCCACGACCGCCGCTACGCCATCGACTGCTCCAAAATCGAGCGCGAACTCGGCTGGGAACCACAGGAAACCTTCGTCACTGGCTTGCAACGCACCGTGAAGTGGTACCTGGATAACGAAGCTTGGATGCAAGACATCGCCGATGGCAAGTATCAGATGCAGCGGCTGGGGACGGGGGTTTAGCGGTGTGATTGCGCGGCGCAATTAAGAGGATCCTATCCCACACGGTACACTTGCCATGAAAAACCAAGCCAAGGAGAGGGCCAAGCTCGCCAAGAAACGCCTTCATCGGCTCCAACAAGATCGCCGCCGACGCATCGATTTGTTGGTTTCAAAGGGCATGATTCGAGATGCCTCCAACATCCCCGCTGATGCCATTCCGATTGATCCAACGACCAGTCACAAAGCGCGTGTCTGGCATCCCGACCAGTTCTTTTACCAAGACATCGAGTTTAAGTGCGATGATTGCGGTCAACGAGAGACTTGGACAGCTGAGTCTCAGCAACAGTACTCCGAAGTGAAGAAGGCTACCTCCTACAAGGAGCCCAAGCATTGCTACCAATGCCGCCAAAGGCGTTTAAAGCAAAAAATCGCGAGCCGTTTGGCCGCTGGATTGCCTGCTAAACCAGAAAAATAAGACGACCTCGCCTGATGCAACACAACGTGCTAAGCTTGCTCCATGACAATCACTCTCAGCATCCCAGCCGAACTCAGCGGCGTGTGGACGAAGTCGAACAGCGCAATGATCGCGTAGTGATCGTCAAAGCCGTGTGTGGCCTCTATTTATCACCATGCCTTCCCACCATGCCAACCATCCACGATGACCCCGCCGCGCTGAAGGCACTCCAGGACGATATTTATCGCCAGAAGGTGCTGCGTGCCCGGGGGATGACGGCTCTGGAGCGACTGGCCGAGGCTTTTGAGCTGACCAACAGCGTCTTTACGCGGATGCACGAGGGAGCCATGTGGCAGCTCGGCACCACCGATCCTGCCAAAGGTTGGATGGAGGTTCGTCGCCGCATGGACAGACTGGGCAAAGCCAATGATCATGGCATTTACACCACTGAAGCTCCAACAGCATGAGCATTGAAGAGCTTGCCGCCGTCGTCGTTGCTGCTTGCGAGGCAGAAGGCGTCGAGCACATGGTCACTGGAGCATTTGCCACCAGCTACTATGGCATCCCTCGCTCGACCAAAGATGTCGATGTGGTACTCAGCGTGAGTGGTGGCTCGGCTCTCAGCCGCGTCGTGGCCCGTCTTCAGGTCGATGTGGAATTCGACCCGCAGATACAATTCGACACCCTCACTTGGGGACGGCGGCAGGTTGGCGTATCGAAACACACTACACCGCTCAAGGTGGAGCTGTTTGAACTCTTCGACGACCCTTTTGTGCAGGAGCAGTTCGCTCGGCGTCGGCAGCTCTTCTCACCCTCAATGAAGCGCATCGCTTGGCTGCCCAGCCCCGAGGATGTGATTGTCCAAAAGTTGCGCTGGGGGCGAGCCAAAGATCTCATTGATGCTCACGACGTGCTCGCCGTCCAAGGCCCCGAGACGCTGGACATGGCCTACATCGAAGGTTGGTGCGCGCGGCATGGCACAACAGCAAGGCTGCAAGCAGCTCTAGATTCCATTCCGCCGATGTGAGGCATGACTGGGGCTTGGTCTCTACACTTTTGGTGTTAAGAAATTCGCAAGGCAATGAGGCACTGCGAACAACGCGCAAAGCACACTTTTAGCTTCCGCTCCTCAGTTGTGTCTGAAAGGATGGGCGTTCCCACTCACTCCCATGAAACTCCCCTCCTCCACGTTGTGCCTCGCCATTTCCGCGATGCTGCCACTTGCCTCCCACGCCGATGATTTCGCTGATGCGCCCTTTTCATTGCGGTTCCCCTCCGCCTTTAGCCATCTGAGCTTCTATGGCGATGTGGCATCCCTCAGCGGTGCATCGGCAGCGAGCAAATGGGAGTCGTCGCCGAATCCGGCGAACAAGGCCTGGAGTTTCCAGGAGGACTTCGATTGGCGGGGTAGTGTGCAGTACAGCAATGTGGCCTTCGACAATGACACGCAGTTGCATTTCATCTCGGAGACTGCGGCGTTCGATGCGGGTGAACTCGGTGTCATTCGAGTCGGCTTGCTGCAAGTGACGAGCAATGATGAGCCCGTGCGCGGTGCGGTGCCACTGCCGTTTGAGTTCGATCTCAATGGCGTGCAACTGAGCTGGGGGAAGCGATTGACGGATACCTTCGCGCTGGGTGCGGATGTGAATTTCACGCGTAGCGAGACGGCCTTTAAGCTGCCCTCATTCGACCTCGCCAATACCGAAAAAGATGCCTGGGGCTATCGCCTCGGGGCGCTATGGAAGCCCGCCGACAAGTGGTTTCTCGGCCTCTATGGCGACTACGTGCGTGGTGCTGCCGATACCGCGCTGAAGCTGCCCACGCCTCTGGGATTGGCGCAATTGCAGACGAGTGAGACGGTGCAGCAGTGGCTGGTGCATCCCGGTATCGCCTATGAGTTCGCTGAAAATGCGATGTTCCACGCGGACTACGAGGCGGGTTGGGTATTCAACGATGCCACGACGCTGCGGGTGCAACGCGTGGCGGTGGGCACGGATATTCCTTTGGCGAAGTTCCTCTTTCTCCGTGTTGGGGCGGCGGTGGACTCGCATAGCAATGTGTCCTGGAGCACGGGCATCGGCTTCTACCCGAGCAAGCATTTGTTCATCGACTTGGGCTTCCAAAACGACTCCTTCCCCGAGTTGAAGCAGGAGTTTGGGCGCTCACGCACGCTGAATGCTTCGGTGTGTGTGCAGTGGTGATCCGTAATCACCCCGCGCCGAATAGGCGAGGCGACACGTCGATGGCGGTGAGGCCTTTGGT
Organism: Verrucomicrobiota bacterium; assembly: GCA_031411235.1. GTDB lineage: Bacteria > Verrucomicrobiota > Verrucomicrobiia > Verrucomicrobiales > Verrucomicrobiaceae > JANOAR01. Next base: position 14,887 of record JANOAR010000214.1, read on the forward strand.
ATGGGTTTCACCCGCTGCGCGGCGAGCGCGGGCTTCGACGAAGAAGCTTTTCAATAGGCGCACGCTCTCATCGCTGAGTACGCCGGGGGTGATCTCGCACTGATGGTTTAAATTCGGCGCTTGCAGCAGATTCCAGAAGCCGCCTGCGGCTCCGCCTTTTACATCGGGGCAACCAAAGATGACGCGGCGGATGCGGCAGTGCATGATGGCTCCGGCGCACATGGGGCAGGGCTCTTTCGTCACGTAAAGATCGCAGTCGGTGAGCCGCCAGTTTTCCATGGCGCTCTGGGCTTGCGTGAGCGCGAGCATCTCGGCATGGGCGGTGGCGTCTTGCAGCGTCTCGACTTGGTTCCAAGCCCGGCCAATGATCTCGCCGCCATGCACGATGATCGCGCCGATGGGTACCTCGTCTTGGCGTCCGGCTTTGCTGGCTTGGCGCAGGGCCTCGCGCATGAAGTGCTCGTCAGAGCTGGTGTCGATGATGTCCATGAAGGAAGGAATAATTATGAATGATGAATGGATCACTCATAATTCATCATTCATCATTCTGAATTCAAATTATGACCTGCCACACTCCGTTGATCCTCCCCTCCATCCTGGCTGCCGACTGGAGCCGTATCGCCCATGAAGTGCAGCGTGCCGAGGATGCCGGGGCGACGTGGCTGCATGTGGATGTGATGGATGGAAACTTCGTCGATAACATAAGCTTCGGCCCGCAGATGGTGCAGACGATTCGCCAATGCACTGAGATGGTGCTGGATGTGCATCTGATGATTCATCGCCCGGATCATTATTTGGAGCGCTTCATCAAGGCAGGGGCGAGCAGCATCACGATCCACACCGAGGCGCGTTATGATTCGTCCGTGGCGGAGACGTTGGCTCGTATCAAAGCAGCGGGCCTGGGCGTTGGCGTGGCGATCAATCCGGCAACACCTTTTGAGGCGGCGCTGCCTTATTTGCACATGGTGGATTTATTGCTGGTGATGACGGTGGTGCCTGGCTTCGGCGGGCAGCCGTTTATGGAAAAGGAGACGATGCCCAAGCTGGATGCCGCGTGCGCCTACCGCGAGCAGCATGGTCTGGGCTACCACATTCAAGTGGATGGCGGCATCTACACGCACACGGCTCCCATTGCGCGTCGGCATGGGGCGAATCTCCTGGTCTGTGGCACGTCGGCCTTTGGGCACGCGGATATGACGGCGGCGGTGGCAGAGTTGCGCGTGGCGGCGCAGTAGTTGTCGCCCCAGTCTTTGGTTGAACGGGCGGTGGTGTTGGCTAGCTACGGCCATTGACTGGCACGACACTTGCGCCATCATCGCCAGCCCGTCCCTCCTCCAAGCCTAGCCTATGACTCACCTTTCGCTGTTTCGCCCCTGCTCACGCATCCTCACTGCCACACTCGGCCTTGCTTCGCTATCGCTTCACGCGGCAGACTTCGATCCCACGACGGTGAACTCGTATGCCTCGCTCCAGGCCGCTGTGGCGCAGCTCGCGCAGCAGCCTTTTGTGGCCAAGGCCAAGCCCCTGGATCCGTATTTCGACACGATGAAATACGACGGGCATCGGCAGATCCGCTTCAACCCGGCAAAGGCGCATTACGGCGAGCTGAAAGACACGTATCGAATCGAGTTTTTCCACCCTGGCTGGACGGCAAAAAACACCGTCGGCATGTATGATCTGGGGCTCAATAAAACGCTGCCCATCGCCTATGATTCCAAGCTCTTCGACTGGGGTGACCTGACGGTGCCCGAGGGCACGAAGTACCCTGAAGGCTTCGCGGGCTTCCGCGTGCTGGCACCTGATTCATTGGCGGATCGGCGCTTTGAATTCCTCGTTTTCATGGGCGCGAGTTACTTCCGCAGTGTCACCACCGAGCTGGGCTACGGCCTGAGTGCCCGTGGCGTTTCGGTCAATACGATTGGCGGCGAGCCCGAGGAGTTCCCCGACTTTACCGATTTCTGGTTCATGCCGCCAACGAAAGGTGAGGACTACTTCACCGTGATCGCCCTGCTCAATGGCCCCAGCATCGTCGGTGCCTATGAGTTCAAAGCCATGCCCGGCAAGACCACGGAGATGCTGGTGAAGGGCACGCTCTACCTGCGCAAGCCTGTGAAGTCGCTCGGCATCTCGCCCTTCAGCAGCATGTACTGGTTCGGCGAAAACTCCCACCCCAAGCCCTACGACTTCCGCCCCGAAGTGCATGACAGCGATGGCATTCAAATCGAAATCAAGGATGGCCCGAGCATCTGGCGTCCGCTGGAAAACAGCAAGGATCTACGTCTCAGCCTCTTCGACGCGACCCATATAAAGGGCTTCGGCCTAGGCGAGCGCGACCGCGATTTCAAAAACTTTGAAGACCTCGAAGCGAACTACCATCGCCGTCCCTCGGTGTGGGTGGAGCCCGTGACGGGCTTCGACAAAGGCAACATCACCCTCGTGGAAATCCCCACAGGCGAGGAGACTTGGGACAACATCGTCGCCTTCTACCAGCCTGAAAAAATGCCCACCGCCACCGAGCCGCTGGACTTCAGCTATCGCCTCCAGTGGTTGGAGGAGCACATCCCCGATACCCTCGCCAAAGTCACCGCCACACGCCGGGGTTTTGTGATGAAATCCGATGAGCACCTCTACGTGGTGGACTTCAAAAAAGGAGCCGCCGAAGCCAGTAAACCCGCCGAGTGGGTGCCGGAGATCGAGGTAAAAATCGCCGGTGACGTCGCCAAAGTCGTCGATCAACGTGTCATGTACAACGCTGAAACCAAGGGCTGGCGTGCCTTCTTCCGCCTCGCCATCCCAGCCGCGACAAACCTCATGGAGATGACCTGCGAACTGAAGGATAAGGACGCTGTGATCTCCGAGCGCTGGATGTATCAGTGGCGGCGGTAGCACTTGCGCAAGCAATGATGCCTTGCGCCCCCGATCCCATCTGCTACTCACGGGCTGGCATTCGTTCGGCAGCACGCTCGCGAGGCCAGTTTATCCAGACATTCATCCATGAGTTTTCAGCGACTTCTCATCACAGGCGGCACCGGTTCGTTCGGCAAAAAATTTGTTGAAACCGTGCTCAAGCAGAACCCAAACATCGAACGTTTGGTCATTTACTCGCGCGATGAGCTGAAGCAATTCGAGATGGAGCAGTCCTTCCCGCGCAAGGATTTCCCTGGCATCCGCTACTTCATCGGCGACGTGCGAGATCAGCCCCGGCTCATGCGAGCGCTGGAGGGTATCGACACCGTGGTTCACGCTGCTGCCTTGAAGCAAGTGCCAGCGGCGGAGTACAACCCGATGGAGTTCGTGAAGACCAACGTCCTCGGCGCGGAGAACCTCATTGAAGCCTGCATCGACAAAGGCGTGAAGCGCGTCGTCGCGCTCTCCACCGACAAGGCCTGTGCGCCGATCAATCTCTATGGGGCAACCAAGCTCTGCTCGGACAAGCTCTTCATCGCAGCGAATAACATGCGAGGCAGCCATGACATTCGCTTCTCTGTCGTGCGCTACGGCAATGTGATGGGCTCGCGCGGTTCGGTGATTCCGTTCTTCATGGCGAAGAAAAAATCCGGTGTGTTGCCTATCACGCACCCCGAGATGACACGCTTCAACATCACCTTGGAAGAGGGTGTGAAGATGGTGCTGCAAGCGCTGGAAGATGCGCTCGGCGGCGAGCTTTTCGTGCCGAAAATTCCCTCGTATCGCATCACCGACGTGGCTACGGCCATCGGTCCGGACTGCGAACAGCCCATCGTCGGCATCCGCCCCGGCGAGAAGTTGCACGAGCAGATGATCACCGCCTCCGATGCCGTGACGACGGTCGATCTCGGCCACTCCTATGCCATCCTGCCACAGGGCAAGGAGAAGCTGATGGCGAAGTATCTCGCGCAGCCCGGAGTCAAAGCGGTGGCCCAGGATTTCAACTATGACTCGGGCACCAACACCGAGTGGCTCACGGTGGATGAAATTCGCCGCCTGATCCGCGACCATGTGGATGCCGAGTTTGATTTAACTTAATGTGTAGGCCATGCAACACGGGCTCAACGACACCTCTCTCGAAGCCCAGCGGATCCAGACGCTGATCTATCGGCGCATGACCGGGCAGCAGCGCTTGCAGTTGGCGATGGAGCGCACCGCCACACTGCGCTGGATGGCTCAGCAACGCGTGGCTGAAGAAAATCCTGGAGCCAGTGCGGAGCGCCTGCACTGGAAGTTCACCTTTCGCTGGCTAGGGCCTGAGTTGACGAGGAAGGTTTATGGCCCGTGTCCGCAAATGTGACATCAGTACGTATGGATCCGTCACTCAAAGCCGCATTGGTCGTCACTCGAATCCTTGATGATTTGGGCGTCGCTTATTACCTTTGCGGCTCGCTGGCCAGTTCGCAGTATGGGATGCCTCGTGCGACTTTGGATGCTGATATGGTCGCAGACATCAAGACCGAGCATGTTGCACCACTTGTCGCCGCTCTGGGCGATGAATGGTATGCCGATGATGTTGCGATGCGGCAAGCCGTCAATGATCTCGCCTCATTCAATTTGATCCAGATGACGAGTGGTCAGAAGGTCGTTATTTTTGTCTTTAAGCGTCGTCGCTGGGACTACCAGCAGATGGCAGATGCGAGGCGTCAGTCCGTCGCGCCCGAGGGGGCTGATCACGCGCCTTTTTTTGCGTCACCTGAGCATACCGTGTTGGCTAAACTCGAATGGTACGTCCTTGGCGAGTGCCAGTCTGAGCGTCAGTGGCAGGATATAAAAGGCGTTTTGCAAGTCCAAGGCGCACGACTTGATGTTGAAGCAATGAAATCACAGGCCCAGGAAATTGGCCTTGCCGAACTGATGGATAAACTGTTGGCCGAGACACCCATCCCACCTTCCGAATAATGCCAGCCTTCCCCATCCCCTACGGCAGACAAAGCATCAGCGAAGCAGATATTGCCGCCGTGGTGGAGGTGTTGCGCTCGGATTTTCTCACTCAAGGCCCAGCGATTGAGCGCTTTGAAACGAGCGTCAAAACTTGGTGCCATGCGAAGCATGGTATCGCGATGACAAATGGCACTGCGGTGCTTCATCTCGGCGCTCAAGCGCTCGACCTCGGCCCTGGCGACTGGCTGTGGACTTCGCCCATTACCTTCGTTGCCTCGGCCAACTGTGGGCGCTACTGCGGGGCGCAGGTGGACTTTGTCGATGTTGATCCAGGCACCATCAATATGTGCCCGCAGCGTCTCGCGGAGAAGCTTGCCCTTGCGGAAAAGGCAGGCTGCCTGCCGAAGGTCGTGGTGCCCGTTCACTTCGCGGGGCAGAGTTGCGCGATGGATGAAATCCATGCTCTCGGCCAGCGCTACGGCTTCAAGATCATTGAAGACGCCTCGCACGCGTTGGGCGGCAGTTACTTGGGTGAGCCAATTGGGAGTTGTCGCTGGTCAGACATGGTGACGCACAGTTTCCACCCCGTGAAAATCGTCACCAGCGGCGAGGGAGGCATGGTCACCACCAATGATGACAAACTCGCGCAGCGGCTCAACACCCTGCGCACGCACGGCATCACTCGCGACCCCGCGCAGATGCTGGGTACCTCGCACGGCGGCTGGTACTACGAGCAGATCGAGCTGGGCTACAACTATCGCATGACCGACATCCAGGCAGCACTCGGCGCGAGCCAGATTATGCGGCTGGAGGCCTTCGCCGCGCGTCGTCGCGAGATCGCTAACTTGTATGATGCAGCACTCGCCGACTTGCGCGTGAAGCCTTTGGCTCGTGATCCGCGCGGCATCTCCGGCTGGCATCTCTACATGATTCGCCTCGATTTAAAGGCGATCCGCAAGACCCGACGTGAGGTCTTCGAGGCGTTGCGAGCGCAAGGCATTTTGGTCAACGTCCACTACATCCCGGTGCATCTTCAGCCCGACTACCAGAGGCTGGGCTTCAAGGCCGGGATGTTCCCCGAAGCTGAGCGCTACTATGAAGAAGCAATCACGCTGCCGATGTTTCCTGGGATGCAGGATGATGATGTGTTGCGCGTGCGAGACGCGTTGGCCCATTGCATAACGGCATAAGAAAGCCGAGAGCGAACACCCCTGACTCGCCCCTTTCAAATTTCAGCCTCACTTTTCAACTAAACCCCATTCCCACGCCTCCATGCCGCTCGATAACACTGCTGCACACGCCTTGCTCAAACAGATGCTGGAGGATGGAGCGCAGCAGGATGCGCTGCACCAGCCCACGGCCTTCTGGAGGGCTGCCTCCGAGAAAATCGTCGCTGAGTTGGGCCGCGATGGCTTCGAGGCCTTTCGTGCGCTGAGCAGCACTCGTATGTTCTTCGTGCCCTCCTATGGGCCTCCGGGGAACATGCTTTCCAAAGACGACGTCGCACGCCTCGAAGCTACCCTTTTGCAGACCGTGCCCGCAGGTGGTAAAGCCCACGCCACGCTGATGCAGATGCTCAGCGGCGAAGCTTGGGCGCTGGCCGATTATCGTGTGTTCCGTGCGGGAGATCGCACGTCGCTGAAGCCCGACCTCAGCGTAGCGTCGGAGTCCTCCGTGGGTTCGCCACCCGACCAAGTGATGCTCGAAGGCCGGGCCTACAGCCGCTCGTTTCTGAACTACCTGCACGGTCTCGTTTTCCTGAAGCAGCACATCGACACCGCCAGCCTCCGCACGGTAATGGAAATCGGCGGCGGCTATGGCACCCTGGGCGAGATTTTGCACCAATCCGGCGGCGGCTACACCTATGTGGATGTGGACATCCCGCCGACCTCCGCCGTGTCCAGTTACTACCTCTCGCAGCAGCCTGGGCTGGATCTCATCGACTACTCGCAGACGCGCTCGCTGACCAGCATCGCGATGCCCAAAGCAGGCCAGCAAATGGTGCTCTGCCCCTGGCAGTTGCCGCAATTGCAGGGCAGCTTTGATCTGTTCGTGAACTACATCTCCTTCCAAGAAATGGAGCCCCATGTGGTGCAAGCTTATTTGGAACAAGTAGATCGTCTGCAAACCCGCTACGTGCTGCTGCGCAACATGCGCGAGGGCAAAGCGAAGAAGTCCGAGAAGGTGATATACGGTGTAGAAATCCCGATGCTCGGCGACGACTACGACCACCAACTGCCGAACTACGAACTCATCGCCACCAACGTGATGCCGTATGGCTACCGCACGATTGATGGCTATCACTCTGAACTGCGGTTGTATCGCCGCAAGTAGCCCAGAGCCATGAATGCCATCGCCATCATCCCCGCTCGTGGCGGCAGCAAGCGCATCCCAGGGAAGAACATCAAGTCCTTCGCGGGCAAGCCGATGATCGCTTGGGCCATCGAGGCCGCAGTGGCCAGCGGCGTCTTCAGCCGGGTGATCGTGAGCACGGATGATGAGCAAATCGCGAGGGTGGCGCGTGCTCATGGTGCCGAGGTGCCCTTCGTTCGGCCAGAGGAACTCTCGGGCGATACAGCGGCGTTCATGCCCGTGATCCGTCATGTTATCGACGCGGTAAAAGCACAGGGCCAAGTCGTGAGCCATGCCTTTGCGGTGTATGCGACCGCCCCCTTTTTGAGCGCTGAAAGTCTGCGCATTGCGGCGGAGAAACTGAGTGCTGATCCCACGGCGGACTTCGTGCTGGCCGTGACATCGTTTGATTACCCGGTGCAGCGGGCGCTGATCGAGGCTGATGATGCCGCACTGACTTTTCGTGAGCCCGAGTTTGCCATGAAGCGTTCGCAAGATTTGCAGCCCACCTACCACGATGCAGGCCAGTTTTTTGGCGGGCGCGTGGAGGCTCTGATGAAACACGATGCCGTCTTGTTTGCCCGCTGCCTGCCGGTGCTGATCCCACGCGATGCTGCGGTGGACATCGACACGGATGAGGACTGGCGCTTCGCTGAGAAACTCCACGCTCTGCGCCAAACATGAGCCACATCGCTGTCTGGTTCGATGGCGGTGGGCCTTATGGCTTCGGCAATGTGCGTCGCAGCACGGAGCTGGGGGAGGCGCTGGAACGTCGTGGCCATGCGGTGAGTTTCGTGCCGCTGTCTGAACGTGCTGCGGCTCTGTGTCCGGTGGCTAAAAGCAGCATCGCCAAAGCCGATGTCGTGGTCATGGATGTGCCTTATGAAGGCGATACGATGGTGCGGCAAGCCCGCGCCCTCGGTGCAAAAATCCTAGCCCTCGACTTCGATGGCAGCGAAGCGCCCGACACAGTCATCAGCCTGCAAGCCGTGCGGCGTGTGCCTGCGCAGAGCAAAGCCTTGTGCGGTGTCGAGTATGCCATCATCCGCGAGGAAATTCTGGAACGTAGGCGTGCTCGCCAGAGCACGATCAGCCACCGCACACCGCGTTCTGTCGAACGCACCTACGTCTCAGACGAAGTGCTCATCATTGTCGGTGGTGGTGATCAAGATGGCCTGACGCAACGCATCGTCGAGCGACTGCCAGACGTGCCAGTGTGCGTCGTCCAGGGCCCAGCGGGTGCGCCTTTAAACCTCGAACGACATGGCCTGCGAGTGGTGATGAACCCGCCTGACCTGCCGCAGTTGATGGCAGACTGTGCCTGGGCAGTGACCACGGGCGGCACCACCATGCTGGAAATGCTCTGCCTGGGGAAAGCGATTCATGTGGTGCCGCGCACCGAGCCTGAACAAACCTTCGCGCAGCGCTTCGCCGATCAAGGCGCGCTGCTTGATCTGGGGCTGGAGACCTTGCGAAGGCCGACACCTGATCAAATCCAAACCTGTCAGCAACGCGGGCCGCAGTTGGTCGATGGCAAAGGTTGCGAGCGCCTCGCTATCGAGATAGAAAGCCTGCTATGAGTGATGAGACATGGTTGATCGCGGTCGGAGCAGGACGCTGGCAGTTGCCCGGCATCCGGGCGGCGCGTGCGGCGGGCTTGAAGGTGCTGGCGGTGGATGGCGATAAGGACGCGCTGGGGTTTTCGATTGCCGATCAATCGCTCGCTGTGGACATCCGCCACGCTCAGCCTGTGATCGACGCCATCACGCGCACAGGCATCCGTACTGCGGGTGCCATCGCTTTCTGCAACGAAGCCGGGATGCTGACCACCGCAGCCTTGCGCGAGCATTTCGACCTGCCCTGCGCTCGCGGTGAAGTGACCAAGGCGCTGACCAACAAAGGCGTGCAGCGTGCGCAGTGGACGAAGGCTGGGCTGCCCTGTCCGCTGTGGTTTGTGCTTCGCTCCGCAAGCGAAGTGCCTGCCGTGCTGGCGAAGATCAACGGCACGTCCATCTTCAAACCCGTGGACTCCGCAGGCAGCCGTGGCGTCACGGTTGTAGCGCAGGACGAGCCCTGGGAAACTGCCTTCGCCGCCGCCCTGAAAGGCTCGCTCTCAGGCGAGGTCATCATCGAAAGCTTCATCATCGGCATCGAGCACACGGTGGAGACTTTCACGCATGGCGGGCAGACGCATGTGCTCGCGATCACGGAAAAAAAGAAGGTGCCAGGCACCAGCAACACCGTGGCCTACGAGCTGGCTAGCGCCCAACTCGGTGAGGCAAAACGCCGTGAGGCTGGAGACATCGTCGCACGCGCACTGGCTGCCCTGGGCTACACCGATGGGCCAGGGCACACGGAGTTTTTGCTAACGCCAGCGGGCGAGATATTCCTCGTGGAAAGCGCAGGCCGAGGCGGTGGCTTCATGGTCGCGGATGGTATTGTGCCGGAGACCAGTGGCTTCGACATGACGCGTGCTTGTGCCTTGCAGGCGGTGGGCCAGGAGCCTGCGGTGCCGCCCGCGATCAAGCCGAAGGCTGTGGTGTTGCGCTTCGTTCCTTCGCGTGCAGGCAAAGTTGTTTCGATGACTGGCTTCGATGCCAAGGATGAGATGCCCAGCGTGCAGTGCCAGGCGATGGCTTGTATCGGTCAGCATGTGGGCAAGGCTGCCAGCGATGGTGACCGTATGGCGTTCATCCTTACCACGGCTGATACCATCGCAGAGGCGCAATCCCTGACCGATGCCCGCGAACAACGCATCTCTTTTACCATGAGTCTGAACAACCTACCTGTGCATGAACTGGAATATGCCGACCGCATCTGCGAGTGCTGTGGAGGCGCGGACGTGGAGGCGCTGTGGCACTTCGATCACTACACGCGCACGCAGTCGGGCTACTGGGCCTTCCGCATGGGCAATGCCATCTGCAAGGGCTGTGGCTTTGTCTTTGTGCCGCACAGCCCGACACCGGCAACACTGGAGCCGTATTACAACGACACCTATCCAGCAGGAGTGCAATCCATGCCGACGTACAAGCCAGAAACTCGCGTGCGGGTGATCTCGCAACATGCCGGAGCAGGCGCTCGCGTGGTCGATGTCGGCAGCAGTCGCGAGGAGGAGTTTCATGTGTGCCTGAAACAACTCGGCATGGAGGTGCTGCGCATGGACATCAAAGGCCACGCAATGACCGACACCGGCTCTCTCGCCGCCATCGCGCCAGAGTCTGCGGATGTGGTCACGCATTACTTTGTGCTGGAGCATGTGCCGCAGATTCGCGCCTTTCTGGCTGACTGCCGCAGCATTTTGAAGCCAGGCGGCATCATGGTCATCGAGGTGCCAAACATCCGCTCGTATGTGAAAGACTGGCTTGGCATTCTGCCGCATGAGCATGTGAATCATTGGTCGCCTGGCTGTCTAGCTCGTGTGGTCAGCGAGTGCGGTTTTGAGGTGCTGGAGTCCGGCCAGGAAATATGCAGCCGCAATCCCATTGGCTTTGCTCTGGTGTGTCGGAAAGTTGACGCGCCCAAAGCCGTCGCAGCGAGTGCCGATGAGTTCGAGGTGAACCGTCGTTGCTTCATGGCAGGCGCTGACAACGTGCGCGCCTATCAGCGTCGCCTAGCCCAGATGCACGCCGAGGCGCAGGCTGAACTGGATCGCGGTGGCCGAGTGCTGCTGTGGTGTGCGAACGATCAAATGCATCGCTTCTTCCTCGCTGGCGGGGCGCTGAAGGGGGATTTCGTGCGCGTCGATTCCTCGCCGGACAAGAAGGACTTCTTTGGCCAGGACACGGTACGGCTGCCCGATCAAGCGGCAGTTTTCATCCCCACGGCCACGCGGGTGATTATCTTCTCTGACCTCAATGCACCCGCGATTCTGCAGTCGATTGCAGAACGCTTCGGCAAGTCTTTCACACCCGATCAAGTCGCGCTGCCCGAGATTCACAAGTTATGCTGATCGCGCCCAAGCAGTTCCACGGCGGCATCATCGATGCCCATTTGCACCTGGATGATCGTCCAGGCGGCAGTGCTGCCGATGCTGCGGCACGACTAGTTGCCGACATGCAAAGCAGCGGCGTGGGCCATGCTGTGGTACTGCATTTGCTCTGGCAGCCGTGGAGCGTTGAAGAGGTGGCCGATGCGCTGGCGCAGCAACCTACTCTCACGGGTTTCATCAATGTTGATCCGAATTCACCCACCGCACTTGCTGATTTGCAGCATGGCTTTGACCTCGGTTTTCGTGGCTTGAAGCTGCATCCTCGCATTCAAAAATATCGCCCCGACGACGCGGCCTGCATTGCGCTCGTCCAGCGTGCGGGCGAGTTGCAGATGCCTGTGCTGATCGACTGTTTCCCCGATGGTGACTGGCTCATGGCTGGGCTGAACGTGCTCCAATATGCGACGCTCGCTCGCGCGGCACCGCAGACCAAGGTGATCGTAGCACACGCCGCAGGGCATCACTGCATCGACCTGCTGATGCTGGCGAAACGCGTGCCTAACCTGTGGTTCGATGTGTCTTACTCGCTGCTCTATTACGGCAGCCCCGTGGTCGAGGCGTTGTTCTACTGCTTGAAGAGCATCCGCTACGAGCGTGTAAACTTCGGCACGGATTACCCGGATCGCGACTTGAAGACCTCCATCGAAATGTCGCTGGCGCTGCTGGACAAGCACGGCGTGACGGGCGAAGCGAGAGAAAAACTGCTATGGAAGAACGCCCACAATCTGCTGCTGAAGCCATCGGTCTGACCGCAGACGATTACACTCGCCTGACGGGTCTTTACGACGGTCGTCTGGCCGAGCATGGCGTGAGTGTGCAGACCGTAGGCTGGGGCTCAGTGGCAGACCAGCACATGCGCTTTGAAGTGCTCTGCCGTGGGCTGGATTTGAAAGGATTACGCATCCTCGACATCGGCTGCGGACTGGGTGATTTCGTGCCCTGGGCAGAGGGCAAATTTGGCGCTGACTTCGACTATGTGGGCATGGATTTATCGAGCGATTTGATCGCCGCCGCACGCCAGCGTTTTGGCAGCGAGCGCAGGCAGTTTATCGCTGGCACACTGACGCCGGAGAGCGAGGTCGGTGAGTTCGATGTGATCGTGCTCTCCGGTGCGCTCACCTTTAAAACGGCTGACAATATGGCGACGATGCGCAGTGTGCTGGGCAGTGCGTGGGCACGATGCAGCGAGGCGGTGTGCTGCAACTTCATGACGAGTTACGCAGACTCGCAGTTGGAGAAAAACTTCCACTATTCGCCGGAGCAAGTGTTCGGCTTTGCAAAATCTCTTTCGCGCTTTGTCGTGCTGCACCACGATTACGACTTGTATGAGTTCACCGTGCAGGTGCTCCGCCAACCCTCGCTGAAACGTTCCCCACGCCCATGACCCTGACTCCCATCGCCCTGAAGATCATTGATACCATCAAGCTCAACCGCATCTCGACCACCGAGGTGGCCGATGCGCTGGGGAAAAGAGGCGTGCTGCATGGCCTGCTGCCCGTCACGCATGATCTGCATTGTGTGGGGCCTGTGCGGCCCGTTTTCACCGCCTTCAACAGCAACTACGGCATCCATGACCAAGTGCGCTCGGTGGAGCCCGGCGAGGTGGTGGTGATCTATGCGTATGAGTGCGAAGGCCGCGCGATCATTGGCGATCTCATCTCGAAATTCATCACACTCTACCAACGTGCTGCCGCTGTGGCGGTGAATGGCTTGGTGCGCGATGCGGCTCGCTTGCGTCGCGATCGTTACCCCGTGTGGAGCACCAGCGTGTCGCCACTGGGCTGCTACAACGTGCAGGGCGAACCTTACCCCGCAGATAAGGAAGCCATCATCCGTGCTGAAGTCGAAGGTGGCATCGCGGTGTGCGATGACGGCGGCGTGGTCATCATCCCAGCGGCTGAGGTGAATGAAGGAATGCTGGAGAAGCTGGAGAAAATCGAGCTGCAAGAGGACATCTGGTTCTATTGCTTGAACGTGCTGAAATGGGACACGAAGCGCATTGTCGTGGATCGCGATTATCTCAAAGAGCCCGGCCTGCTGCCCGCCGCTTATGCCGAAGCGATGAAGTCGCTGGAGGTTCGTTTGGACGAGAAAAAGTAAGCCATGACGACCTTCGACAATCTCTGGCAAGACAAGCCTGGGCAACATCCGCCGCTGATCGTGGCCGAGCTGTCGGGCAATCATAACGGCAAGCTGGCGCGTGCGCTGGAATTGATCGAAGCCGCCGCCGACTGCGGCGTGGACGCAATCAAGCTGCAAACCTACACGGCAGACACCATCACGCTGGATGTCGCACGCGACGAGTTCGTGGTGCAGAAGCCCGGCAGCGTGTGGCATGGACGCACGCTGCATTCACTCTATGCCGAGGCGCATACGCCCTGGGAATGGCACGCACCAATGGTGGAGAAAGCGAAGGCACTGGGCTTGCAGTGGTTCAGCAGCCCGTTTGACTTCCGTGCCGTGGACTTTTTGGAAACGCTGAATCCACCGTGTTACAAGATCGCCTCGCCCGAGGTGATCGATTTGCCATTGATCAAACGCTGCGCGCAGACTGGCAGGCCGCTGGTGATGTCCACGGGTATGGCGACTATTGCCGAGATCGGCGAGGCTGTGGCGACAGCGCGTGAAAACGGCTGCGAGAAGCTGGTGCTGCTGAAATGCACGACCGACTACCCAGCCTCGCCCAAGACCTCGAACCTGAGCACCATCGCGCACATGGCCGAGTTGTTCGGCTGTCCCACGGGTGTCAGTGACCATACGCTGAGCATCGGTGCCGCTGTGGCTGCGACGGCGCTGGGCGCGGTCTTGATCGAGAAACATCTCACCCTGCGCCGTGCCGATGGTGGCCCAGATTCCCACTTCAGCCTGGAGCCCGAGGAGATGAAGGCGCTGGTGAAGGAATGCCACACAGCCTGGGAGTCCGTGGGCGTCGTGCAATACGGCCCACAGACGGCAGAGAAGGGATTTATGCGGGGACGGAGGTCGCTCTACATCGCCGAGGACATGAAGGCGGGCGAAGTGCTGACGGCGCAAAATTTGCGTAGCATACGGCCTGGATTTGGCCTGCCGCCCAAGCACTATGAAATGCTCCTGGGCAAGTCTGTATGTCGTGATGTCACGAAAGGCACGGCCTTGTCCTGGGACATGGTAATTTCCTAACGTATGGCTCTTCCTCGAACTGAATCACTAGGCCGATTGGCCATCACTGTGCCTGTCATCATCGCTGGCATTGCGGCGATGCTCGCGGGCATTCCCTTCGCTAGCATCAACGCTGAGCAGCAGTGGTGGATCGGGTTTTTTCGCGCCGTCTATGGTGGCTTGGTGCTTGTGCGATTGGCCCGCACGATGTCAGGCGCAGCACTGCTGCATGGCTGGCAGGAGACGGAGCGGGTGCGCCGCTTGCTGCGTTGGTGGATGCTGCTGGTACTGCTGCTGGCGCTGGGCTTTATGACGCCGCTGGTGCTGCTGATTCACTGGTGGCTGGGGGCGACGGTGCAGCGCAAAAACCGTGTCTATTCCGTGGAGGATGTGTTGTTCCGCGCGACGGGTTTTTGCCTGCTCTTCCTGCAATCTCACTTGGCTTGTTCGGTGGATGCCTGGCTGGGCTGGCAGTTTGCGCTTGGTGGCTCATCCGTGATCGGCGTGAATTTCTTCATGTGGACGGTGGCGCTGTTGATGTTCTCCGCAGGGCTGGAAAAACTCTGGTCGCCGCTCTGGCACAAAGGTCTGGGCTTTTATTACTTCATGTCGCTGCCTCATCTGGTGCGCCCATGCTTTGCTTGGTTGAACCGTAGCAAGCCGCTATCGGTGGTGCTGAGCTGGATCACGGTCTTTGCTGAGCTACTGCTGGTGCCGGCGATGTTCATGCCCGAGCTGCGCTGGCCTTTGTATATAGCGATGGGTGGCTTCGCGGTCACGTTGTTTGTGCTGGTCGATATTTCCTTCATCGGCCAGATCACCTTGCTGCTGTTAGTCGGTGCGGCGGCTTTGGACTGGCATGCTTCTGTGCCCGCTGCCGCTTGGCTTTTTCATAGCTGGGGTGCGCTTGACTGGGGCTTGTTCATTGGGCTTGGCGGGCTTTTCACCATCGCGACAGTCAGCTCGTCTGGGCTGGTGCCTGTGCGCAGCGGCTGGATCAATACGCTGATGGTTTGGACGATGCACTTCAGGCCGTTCACCGTGTTTGTGGAGATCCATTTCTATGGCTTGTATCTCTTCAAACTGGTCGCGCGGATGAAGGACGGCACGACCCGGCGCATCCTGGATGTGTTCACCGACACGGGCAGTCCAGGCTCGCTGCAAATCTGGCGTCCGCGCACTTTCCAGGGCGCGATGTATCGCTTCACCGACTACTGCATCGCGGTGCTGGAGAACTTGGATGAGCGTCGCATGGAGCGCGCTCGCTTTGTCGAAGACATCACCTTCGCTGGCTACGAGGAGCTTTCGGCAGAAGATCGTGTGGGCTTGCAGGAGATCGAAGTGCAGGTGCGCGTGTTCGATCCAGCGCAGGATTTTGAGCCAGACACCAGTGGCTGGCTTTCGCCCGAGTGGCAGCCCATCGGCTGCGTGCGGGGTTTTCCTGAGTTGTTGGAACTCGTGCCTGGGGCGCTGCCGCCACGCTACAAGCTCACTCTACGCTGGCCTGTGAAGTTCAATTGAGCTAGCGTATCGGCCTTTCCCAAAAACCTTAGCGCCCCTTAGTTCCATGAACGTTGATATCGACCACACGCAACACCCTGCTTTTGCCGCGCTCGTGCCCAAGCGAGCCTCCGAGTCAACGGGTTATGAGGTGTTCTTTCGCGAGGTGGATGGCTTGGCTGATGACATCTTTGCGGGCCATGGCGACGCCAATGGCTTCGAGGCGCGCTGGGGAAAATTCGAGTCGGCGGTGAAGCCTCTCAGGAAAAGCGTCGAAGCGCTGATTGATGCCGACAGCGTGGTGAATAAAGTGATGGTGCCGATGGTGAAGAAAAGCCTGAAGCGTTCGATCGACCGGCTCGCGATAGAGAAGGAACAGCGTCGCCAGCGGATGCGTCCTGATTTCATGGTTTCTACGGAAGCGCGGAAGATTTCGGAATTCATCGACAACCAGGGCTTTATGGAGTGGCACATGCCGAAGCGCTGGCTGGCTCCTTTGCAGGAATTTGTGCGGGCCGACATCGAAAAGATGCGAGCCAAATTTGCCGAAGGCACGGGCAACCTGTTGCTCACGGAGGCTGGTGACCTGCCCCATGCCATCGTACGCGATTTCTGCCACCAGGGCGGCATCTTCGAGGCGCTCTCGGCGCTGTATGGCCGCACCTTCGACAAGGTGGGCTTCTCCATCCACGTCTCGCATCCAGGCGACCGCTGGTTCCATGTTTTTGATGATGTAGGACTACCTGTGTCTGCCACCGCTGACTACCATTACGACGAGGCCTACGAAGTGCCCAAGGCGATGATCTACATGAACGATGTGGGCGAGGATCAGGGGCCATTTTCGCTCGTTCCAGAGTCGCAAAAATGGGCTAATTTGGGCTCATGGCTGAACTATAAAAAGGAGCTGCAAATCATGCTTGCTCAGTACCGTCGCGAGGAGGTCAATGGGGCTGCCGTAGGCAACAACGTCTCCATCTTCCGCACACCCGAGGTGCGCGAGGTTTTTGCCAGCCTGCCAGCGGGGCTGCGTGGTGTGATCAAGCCGGGCGACCAAATCTTGAACGACACTGAGATGAGCCGCGAAGTGCTGGCCAAGGAAAAACGCATCGTGGGCGAGGCGGGCACTTTTGGCCTGTTCACTGGCAGCCATGTCATGCATCGCGGCGGCATTGCGAAGCAAGGCGAGCGCTGGGCGCTGCAAGTGTGCTTCTGGCCGAAGGACAAAGTGAAGCTGCCAAAGAAGGAGGCAAAAGCGGCTGAGACAGCCGCGCCGAAGAAGAGCCTGTTCAGCTTCTTTAGCAAAGCTGCGGTCGCTGCGGTCGCCGAGAAGCCTGCGGCTGTGATCACCACCGCGTCAGCCGTTTATTCCGAGCCTGCGTTGCGATTGCAATTGAAAGCCATCCTGGGCGATGCACCGCGTCTGCAAGCTGTGGATGTGGGTGGTGCTAACAACCTGCAACCGCACTGGCACAAGTTGCACCAAGCTGCCGATTACATTGTCTATGAGCCGCACTCGAAGTCTTATGACGAACTGGTCGCAGCCCAGCAGGGTAATAACTACTTCAAGAACTTCCGCTACTTGAAGGAGGCGTTGGCAGGCACGGCAGGCACGCGTACGCTCTACAAGGCGAACGTGCCGACATGTAGCTCGCTGCTGAAACCACGCAGTGATTCGCTGCTCGCACTGAGTGCAAAGAGCAGCTTCTTTCCTGTGACGGAAGAGCCTTTGCAGACGACTACGCTGGCGGCCTCGCTTGGCAGCATCGGTGTGGAAACTGCACACTGCATCAAGCTCGACACGCAAGGCACGGAGCTGGAAATCCTTCAGGGACTGGGCAAAGAGAGGCTGGACAAGCTGCTGCTTGTGGAGATGGAAATCGCTGTGCAGGACTACTATGAAGGTGGTTCCACGAGGCTGGAGGAAGTGATTCCCTTCCTCCGCGATCATGGTCTGGTGCTCTTCGATGCGCGTACCAATCGCTCGGCGGGCAATGCCTCGCTGCTGGCGGCTGGCACGGTGGAGGCGCTGCTCGGCACGCCGCCGCGCGCAGCCTCGGTGGCGCTGCGGCTCAATGAATTCGACGGCATCTTCATCCGCGATCCACGCTTGCTGATTGATGTCGGCACGGATGCAGCCACGGTGCGCCAGCTCATCGTGCTGCTGTGTGCCTACAATCTCTACGGCGAGGCTCTCTTCACCATCAGCTACGGGCATGACAAGGGTGTGTTCGGCGCAGGCTGCCGCGACTCGATGCTGGCTGCGGTGAAGGCGGCCCACGCTCAGACGGCGCTACAAGTCGTGGATGTGGAGCAATGGATGGCTGGCCAGAAAAGGCAGAATTGGGGCCAGTACATGTGGGTGCCTTTCCCTTCAGCTTAATGAAAAACATCCTTGTCTTCGCCCCGCTTGGGAGCTGGATGGTTCATCATCAGTTGGACTGCGTGATCGGTGCCGCACTCAAGCTGCGTGGCTGCGAGGTTCGCGTCATCACCTGCGATGGCATCCTGGATCGCTGCCGTCTCCAAGGCACCGCCAACGATGCTGCCAAGTGCGCTGCGTGTCAGCAAACGGGCAACGAATGGTTCACCCGCTTCGGCCTTGCGACGCTGCCGCTCTCTACGCTGCTCAGTGCCGCAGAGCGCGAGGAGGTGCAACGCTGGGCCGATGCGCTGGACTTCACACACTATGCGGAGGCGAGCTTCCGCAACGTGCCGCTGGGCCGTTGGATGCTGCCGTTGCTACACAGTGCGCTGCTCAGTGGCTACCTCGATTTCAGCTTGCCCGAGGTGCAGGCGCGAGCACGCGACTTCGCCCACCATGCAGCCTTGCTGGCCCTCGCCACGCTTCACACTATCGAGCAGCAGCGGCCCGATCACGCGCTTTGCTACAGCGGTGCGCATAGCTACTATCGCGTGTTTTTCGAGATATGCCGCTCCGCAGGCATCCGTGTGCTGGTGCATGAGCGCGGGCTGCTGCCGGGCAGCTTCAGCTTGGTGGACAATGCTTCGACGTATGAGCTGCAAGGCCGTGGCTTGCCCGAGTGGGATGTATGGAAAGACATCCCGCTGAGCACAGAGCAATGGCAGCACATGGCGCAGGTACTGGAGGATCGCTCGGGCGGTAAGAACGTCAATTTTCAGCGCTTCCACCGTTTCCAAAGTGACCTGGCTCAGACGCGTCATCGTCTTCGACTGCATGGCGACACTCGCGTGCTGCTGGCACTAGCCTCGGGCGACTGGGAGTTCTCCATGGCGGCGTGTTATGGCGGACGGCACAGCACCTTTTCCACGCAGATCGAGTGGCTGCGAATCACGGCTGAGCTGTGTCGAAAAAACGGCTGGCACCTAGTCATTCGCCATCATCCGCTCGGCGCGGGCACCGCGACTTATCCGCGTGCTTCGCAGTTTCTTTCCGAACTGCTCCGAGATGGCCGCAGCCTGGGTGAGCATGTGCGGGTGGTGCTGCCTGCGGAGAACCTGAGCACCTACGATATCCTGCATATTGCCGATGCTGCCGTGACGATTTTCTCATCAACAGGGGCCGATGCTGCCATCGCGGGACTGGCAGCCGTATGCGTGGGCGACAATGCGTTTCGCCAGATCGGCATGGACTTCGTGAAGGATGCCGCAGACTACGAAGCTGCGCTGCAACGCGCTATGAGTGTGCAGCCTGCAACGGATGCGGCGCGTCTCAGCCGGGCGTATCGGTTTCAAAACTACCGCATCCTGCACTCGCGCTCGGTGCTGTTCAAATCTGTCGCGGTGCATGACGTTTATGGCACGGCCTACCGCTTTGGTGAACCAGAGGCATTGGTGTCAGGTGCTGATCCTCAGCTTGACCTTGTCTGTGATCACATCTTAGACGGCACGCCTTTACTGGCTGCACCACAGCTACCTTACCCATCGCCAGCAATAGAACATCACATGGCCGAGCAAACCTTGAACACACTCCGAGAGAAGCGTGCGCTCAGTCGCGGAGATGCGACCATCGCTGATTCCGTAGAACTCTCTGTGCAGGTGTTGCGCCTGGAGTTGCCAAATGAAGCGGGTGTCGTCCCCGCTGCATGGGTTTGCCGCCACTCCGCTGTGGATTTCACCTGGCTGCCCATCGACGCAGGTGGCGGCTGGGAAGTGGTGCGCATGACGCTGCTGCGCACGGTCTCAAAAATCGATGCGCCCTATGTTTCCCTGCTCTCGGCCAATGCCACGTTTGATGAGTCGATGATCTCCCAGGGCGTGGATTTGTTGGAGGAGGATGTCGCGAAAACAGGCGTCCTGTTCGGCTGCTACACGCTGGATAAAACGGGCGCTCTCGGCCCCGAGTGGCATACGCAAGTCCATGCGGCAGATAGTGCTGATCTACCGCCGCGTGCCATTGACGCGCTGCACGAGCCGCTCAATATCTTGAGCCTCGTGCTCTGGCGTCGCGAGAAGATGATACCGTGGCTTTCACAGACACTCACCGAGCCCGAGGCCGATGTGAACTGGTGCGCGTGGCTGTTAAAAAGCTTCCTTGATGCCTCGCAGTTCATCGCCCTGCGCGAGCCGCAAGTGTTCCTTCGCGAAGGCGATAGCGCGGCATCTTTGCTCGCCAGCGCCGAGGCCAAAGCCGAAGCAGGCGATCTCGCAGGCGCGCTGGCCGTGGCGGAAGTTTTTGCTAAGCGCTTCGGTTACATCCACAGCCTGCGCAATCGCATGGCGGCTTGGCTTGTGAAAGCCGAGCGCTACTCGCAGGCGGTCGCATTGCTGTATGCCGAGATGAAGGACGGCGCGGGCGATTCGACGACATGGGACTTGCTGCAAAAGACGCTGCCTCATGTGATCAGCGGCAAGGGCGAGTACAAGACTTATCACAGCGCCGTGGAGACCGTGCATGGCTTCATGGTGCCAGGGCAAGAGCGCTACTTGCATGAGAAAGTGCGCTCGTTGCCACGCAATGCGAGCATCATGGAGATCGGCTCCTGCCAGGGCCGCAGCACCACGGCGATGGGTTTCGCCTGCCTGGGCACCGAGCGCCGCATCCTTTGCCTGGATACCTTCGAGGGCAATGAAGGCATCATGCGCAACGTCGCCTCCTTCTACCACAAGTGGCGCGGCAACTTGAAGCGCTGGGGCCTAGAGCGCTACGCCAGCGCACGCATGGGCTACTCGCATCCGCTGCTGCGCGAGATGCCGGTGGTGCCCGTGTTTGACTTCGTCTTCATCGACGCCTCGCACGAGTATGCCGATGTGCTGCTCGACTTCGAGCTAAGCTACCCGCTGGTGAAACCCGGCGGTTGGATCGGCTTCCACGATGTGGAGCCCGGCTGGCCCGGAAGCTGGCGTGTGTGGGAGCAGACGGGCAAACCACTGCTCATCAATCACGAAGTCTGCGACACGCTCGCCTGCGGGCAGAAGCAAGCCAACGTGGCCTGGAACAATCACGAGGCTGACTGGCCCGGCTTCCGCGCGGCCTACGCCACGAGTGTGCTGGGCGAAAGCGATCTCGCCGATGCCGCGCAAGCCTTGCTAGCGCTCGATAAAATGACCGCTGATGACCCGCAACGCGCCGTTCTGGAAGCCCGCATCGCCAAGGCCCCCGAGCGCATTCGCAACGTGCTGCTCTGGGGTGTGACGAAGGAAGTCGATACTGATCCCTGGCTGCACTACGCCGTGGGTCTCTCGCAGCAAGCCATCGCAGCGGAAGTCGCCGCGCGCCACTTTGCCCAAGCCCGCGTCCTTGGTCTTCAGCTCTCGCCTGCGCTATGAAGTTTCAACAAATCCACACCTTCTATCCTGCCTACCTGCGCCGGTTTTACAGCAGCCATCCTGGCCTGCTCGATGCGCCTCATGCCGAGCTGCAAGCTCCGCTGCTCGCCGATGGCTTCGGTGCCTCGCACATGTGGGCATCAGCATTGGCCAAGTGCGGGCACAAGACGCAGCTCATCATTGCCAACGACGTCATTGCACAGACTCGCTGGGCGACGGAGACGCTCGGCACGATGAAGTTGAAAAAGAAGTCCGAGTGGGTACGGGAGATCTCTCTGGAGCAGGTCAATCGCTTCCAACCTGACGTGCTGCATCTCGGCGATCCTGTGGCCTTTGACATGAGCTTTGTGCGTCGATTAAAAGTGCGCCCCAAATGGGTCATCGGCTGGCGCGCAGCGCCCACGCCCGACACCGTGGATTGGAAAGGCATGGATCTGATGCTCTCGCATCTGGACAGCGGCGTGAAGTTCGCCTGGAAGCACGGAGTGCGCGATGCGCAGTCGTTTTATCCTGGCTTTTGCCAATGGATTGCCGATGCCGTGGCCGACCAGACCAAGGATTACGATGTGGTCTTCTGCGGCCAGTGGACGCCCGACCACGAGCGCCGCAACAAGCTCATCGCCAAGCTCGCCAAGGCATCGCTGGGCAAGGAGCACCCATTTAATTTCGGCCTCTTCCTGGAATGCGCCGACCCCACACAGTTCCCCGAAGCCGTGCGCAAGCTGAACCAAGGTAGCCGCTGGGGCATGGCGATGTATCGCGCTTTGCGCAGTGGTCGCATCGCGCTCAATGCCGAGATCGACATGGGCCGTGGCAGCGCTGGGAACATGCGCTTCTTCGAGGCGACAGGCGTGGGCAGTTGCCTGCTCACCGAGCATCACGACAACGTGGGCCGCTACTTCCAGCCTGATAAAGAGATCGTCACTTTTAAAGGCAGCGACGACTGCCTCGCCAAGCTCAACGACCTCCTCGACAACCCCGAGAAAATCGAGTCTATCGCCAAGGCTGGCCAGCGGCGCTGCCTCACCGAGCACGAGGTGGACACGCGCATGAAGGCTCTGGAAGCTCTGCTAGCCAGCAAGCCCAGCGCCCTTACGAGCTGGGCGCGTGCTGCGTTTAAGCGGCTGTAATGTCGTGTGCTTGAGAATGGCGAATAAAGGCCACGCCGCCTCTTCGTGGTGGGCCGACGGATGTGGATAGCACTCTGCGCAAAAAATTGATGAACGATGATGCGAGTGCTGTGCAGCTTGCGTTTAGTGCAGCCTCTCTATCGCCATGAAACACCGACTCATTCTCACACTCGCCTCGCTTGCTTTTGCTTTTTCTACCTTACCTGCTCGTGCCCACGAGGCTGGCAACCAGATGGCGGAGGTGGCTCTGGCCTTTCTCAGTATCCTGACGCCGGAGCAGAAAGCCAAGGCGGCTTTTGCCTTCGATGATGAGGAGCGACTGAACTGGCATTTCATCCCTCGTGTGCGCAAGGGCTTGGCAATGAAGGCGATGACGCCGCAGCAGCGGTTGCTGGCGATGGCGCTGATGAATACGGGTCTGAGCTATCGTGGTTCGGCCAAGGCGACGACGATCATGAGCTTGGAGGAGGTGCTCTATCAACTCGAGGGCGCGGCTGATGAATCGAAACGTGAGTCGGTGCGGTTGAAGCGTGATCCCGAGAGGTACTATGTGAGCATTTTTGGCGAACCTTCTGCCAAGGGTGTGTGGAGCTGGCGTCTTGAGGGGCACCACGTTTCGATGAATTTCACGATCAAAGACAGCCAACTGCTGCGCGCCACGCCGTCCTTTTTTGGCAGCAATCCTGGCGAAGTGCGCCAAGGCCCGCTCTCGGGTCTGCGCGTGCTGAAGGTGGAAGAAGAGATGGGCCGCACGCTGGTGAAGAGCCTGAGCGAAGCCCAACTCAAGCAGGCCTTCGCGGCTGATGTGGCACCGAAGGAGATGCTGACTGCTGCGGAGCATTGGGTGGATCCGCTGAACCCCAAGGGCATCGCGGACACGGAGCTGAACGCTGAGCAGAAGACGCTGCTGAATGCGCTGATCCGCGAGTACATCGAGCGCTTACGCCCGGAAATTGCGGAGGCAACGATGGCTGAAATCGCAGCTAGTGGCCCGGTTTACTTCGCCTGGGCAGGCGACAAGGAGCGCGGCCAGCCGCATTATTATCGAGTTCAGGGGAAGACCTTCCTGCTCGAATACGACAACGTGCAGAACGAGGCCAACCACGTCCACAGCGTCTGGCGTAGCTTCGACGGTGACTTCGGCGCGGACTTGCTGGGCCAGCACTACGAGGCCGAGCATCAGGGGAAATCGACGACGAATTGATCATAAGGGAGCCGGTTGTCCGGCCTCATGCTGCTTAGCCGTGCCTATGCGGTAGAAATCGTTGCTCAGCATTGCGACGGTTTTTACTGCGTGAGCACGGCTAAGCCTTATTCACAAGGCTTCACAGCGTGGCAGTGGGAATAACTATTTCCTGAAAACGCAATTTATAAATTGCAGCAGCAGGCAGAAACAGGTTAGCTCAATAATATGAATAGTCAGGACTGTTCAATTATTTAGCAAATACCGTTCTCATTGCACTCAAGTCTGCTCCCATGAATTCCTCGATACCCATCGCCCTTGCTCCAGCCGTCACCGCGCCTCGCGGGCGGGCTGTGGTGCGGCACGGCCCTTGGTTTGCAGGTGCTGCGGGGCCGTTGCTCGGCTGGTCACAGGTCGGCCTTTGGCCCTGGCTGGGCTGCGCGACGACGTCAGGCGATGCGGCTGGCGTGGGGGGACGCGGTATGATGCCGGGGCGCGGTGGCTCCGACCCGCACGACTCCTCGACAAATATGGATCCTGCGCTGCCTTTTTACCACGAGCCTGTGCTGCTCCAGGAGGTTCTCGACGCGCTCAATCCCCAGCCTGGGATGTTGATCCTCGATGCGACGCTAGGCGGCGGTGGGCACTCCGAGGCTATCCTCCAGCGGGGTGCCAATGTCGTCGCCATCGACCAAGACCCGGTGGCCATCGCCCATGCCACATCGCTGCTGCGTGGTTATGCGGGGCGCTTCGTTGCGCTGCGGGGGAACTTTCGCCACTTCACCTCGTTGCTCGGCGAGGCAGGTATCACGAAGGTCGATGCCATCCTTGCCGACATCGGTTTATCGAGCCGCCAGATCGACGATGCTAGCCGGGGCATCTCCTTCCAGACTGATGGCCCGTTGGACATGAGGATGAATCCCGATGGCCCGCTCACCGCTGCCGATGTGGTGAACACCGCCTCGCTGGAGGAAATGGTGCGCATCTTCCGCGAATATGGCGAGGAGCATCAGGCTATGCGCATCGCCCGTGCGATCATCTCTGCACGCACGCAGAAGCCCCTGCGCACCACCTTCGACTTGGTCAATGCCATCCTCACTGTCTGCCCTCGCAGCGGCCCGCGCCACCCTGCGACCAAGGTTTTTCAAGCCCTGCGCATTCATGTGAATGCTGAGCTAGCGGCCCTGCAAGAATTCCTCAAAATCGCGCCGAAGTGGCTCAAACCAGGCGGTCGGCTCGCCATCATCTCGTTTCATAGCCTTGAAGACGCCGCCATCAAAAGAGCCTTCCGTCACCACGCCACGCCGACTCTCGACGCGCCTAACTGGCCCGAGCCCAAAGCGAATCCCGATTTCTGTGTCCGCCTGCTTACGCGCAAGCCGGTGGAACCTTCGCCCGACGAAGTGAAACGCAACCCCCGCTCCCGCAGTGCGCGTCTGCGAGCCGTAGAGCGCCTCCCGGAACCCCCATGAAACTCCGCAACCGCAAGCAGTACCACAACACCGTCCGCCTCCCCATCATCCTGTTTCTCATCGTTGTCGGCGGACTCGTCGGCACACGCTGGATGAATGAAGTGCGCACGCAACATCTGGCGCAGCGCCTCAGCAGCGAGGCCCGCAAACTCGAGCACGAGGCACTTGAGTTGCGCGGCCATATCAAAGACCTCCAGGGCCGCGCCTCCGAGTTGCTCACTCGCGACGCGGTGAATGCCGCTTTACAAGCTGCGGGCAAACCCATGCAGAGGATTGCAAAGGACGGTGCCATCACCATCACGGCTGTCGTGCAAGCCAAAGCGGTGCAGAACATCGCGCAAAATACTGCTGACACCCCCGACTTGGAGTAAGCCACCATGCTGAATCTCCCCCACATCGAGCAGCAGCGCCGAGACCGCGCCCTCTGCACCCGCATTGGCTATCTTTCCTGCGTCTTCATCCTCGGCTTCACGGGCATCTCGGCACGCCTTTATTGGTTGCAAGTACGCCAGCACGACACCCTCACCAAGGCCGCCGCCAAGCTCCGCCAAGACAAAATCCCGCTCCCGGCCAAGCGCGGCTCCCTCTGGGATGCCAATGGCGAACTCCTCGCCCAGGATCGCACCGTCTATGAGCTGCACGCCAACATCAAGCACCTCAATGACCCCTTGCACGTACGCACTCGTCTCGCCTCGCTGCGTGGCATGAGTGTCATCGAACTGACACGCGAAATGTCAGAGGCTGAGATCATCGCGAGCTACCGCGACCACATCGTCCAGACGCTCGCGCAAAAAATGAATCTCAGCGTGGCCGAGGTCACCGAGAAGCTACAAGCCAAAGCCGTGATCAAGTCCAAAGACAACGACCCGGCCAAGACCAAGCTCGTCGATGTTGTGGAGCCTTCGTTGCTCAAAGATCTCGAAAAAGAAGAGGCCGAGACTTGGACGCAAGTACTCAAGGATCAAAAAATCACCGGCGTCTATCTGCGCTCCAGCGTCAAACGTTTCTACCCCGCAGGCGATCGCCTCGCCCATGTGCTCGGCATGGTCACCTTCGATAAAAAAGGCTACGAAGGCGTCGAGCAACTCATCGACCAGCATCTCACCGGCGTGGATGGCTGGGAAAAAATCGAGCGTGACGCCAAAAGGATGAACATCCTCCCCGGCTATGACGGCGCGATCCAAGAGCCCCGCCACGGCTGCCACGCCATCCTCACCATCGACATGACGCTCCAGCATCAGCTCGAAGAAAAGCTCCTCGCGGCGTACAACATCCACCACCCGCGCAAGATCATGGGCGTCATCATTGAGCCCGCCACTGGCAACATTCTCGCCATGGCCAGCATCCCATTGTACCAAGAATTGTATGAAGGCAAAGGCAGCGAGCGGCGCAAAACCGACGGCGTCGAGCGTCGCAACATGGCCGTCACCGACCTTTACGAGCCCGGCTCCACCATGAAGATCATCACCATCGCCGCCGCCTTAGACAGCGGCAGCGTCAGCTTCGACCAAGCCATGAACTGCCACGGCGGCTACTATACCGAGCCCGAGAACGATGTGACCCTGCGTGATGATGAAAACGAAAACTTCACCCACCTCACGGTCAAAAACGTCCTCGTTCACTCCTCCAACGTCGGTGCCTACATGATCGCCAAGGCCCTCGGCCCCACACGCTTCCACAGCTACATCGGGCGCTTCGGTTTTGGCCATGTCACTAGCCTCGGCCTACCACGCGAATCCAGTGGCATCGTCTTCCCTTTAGAGAAATGGAAAGGCCCAGCTCTCTCGCGCATCGCTATGGGTTACCAAGTCTCCGTCACCCCGCTACAAATGGCCATGGCCGTGGGTGCCATCGCGAACAAAGGCAAGCTCATGCAGCCACGCCTCGTCTCCCGCATCATCACTCCGGACGGTCTCAATGAAAGCGTCTTGCCCCCCGTTGTCGTTGCCCAAGCCTGCTCTGCCGCGACCGCGCAAAAAATGACCGAGGCCATGACCGCCGTCGTCAAGGAAGGCACAGGCAAACAAGCCGCCATCGAGGGCACCATCGTCGCTGGCAAGACAGGCACAGCCCAGCGCTACGACGCTGAAGCCAAGGGCAAGCAAGACAAATATCCACCCGGTCACTACGTCGTCAGCTTCGTCGGTTTCGCCCCGGCAGAAGCCCCCAAAGTCGCCTGCGTCATCGTGCTCGACGACCCCAAAGCATCCGACCCCTCCATGCTCTATGGCGGCAAGCTTGCTGCCCCTCTCTTTTCCGATGTCGTCCAAACCACCCTCACCCATTTAGACGCCGCCCCAGATCGCCCTGTGAAGCTAGGTATGGTGGTGAAGTAGGGCGGCATGATGGATCGCTGAAGTCCGAAAAATTAGGCAGCTAAAGCAGTGGCGTGAAGCAGATTGACGATTGAAGAACAAGAGTTGCCGTCCCTTGCCAAACTGCCGCTTTCAATCTTTTCCATCTTCTATCTTTTTCCTGAATGACCGTCCGCCACCTCACCGCGACTCTGCCCAAACTTGCGCTCACCGGCGACCTCGACGCCGAAGTCACCAGCATCGTCTATGACTCGCGCAAAGTGGTGCCCGGCTGCGCCTTCGTCGCCCTCCGAGGCACCAAGGTAGATGGCCATGACTTCATCGACGCCGCCATCGCAGGCGGAGCCACCCTCATCGTTGCTGAGCAGGCACCCCACGTCATGAGCGTCGCCTGGCTGCACCTCAGCAATAGCCGCGCCGCGCTCGCCCTCCTCAGCGCCGTCTTCCACGAGCACCCCGCCAAAGCCCTCGACATGGCAGGCATCACTGGCACCAATGGCAAGACCACCATCGGTTTCCTCGTCCATCATCTCATGAACGCCGCGCAGAAGCGTTGCGGCCTCATTGGCACCGTCTTCTACGACCTCGGCGGCCAGCAGATCCCCGCCACCCATACCACCCCCGAGTCACTCGAGTTGCAGCATCACCTTGCCGATATGCGCAGCAACGGTTGCCGTGCCGCCGTCATGGAAGTCAGCAGCCACGCCCTGGATCAAGACCGCGCCCTCGGCATCAGCTTCAAGGCAGGTATCTTCACCAACCTCACTCAGGATCACCTCGACTACCACGGCACCCTCGACGCCTACTTCGACGCCAAGGCATTGCTCTTTGAAGGCATCGCCGCTGAGGGCACTGGCACCATGATCATCAACGCCGATGACCTCTGGGGAAAGAAGCTCATCACCCGGTTCAACGGCTACGCTAAAATGAGCCGCTATGGCTTCGGTGCTGGCTGCGATTTCCGCGCCCTCAACGTCCGCTATGACCTCACGGGCACCACCTTTGAACTCGAAGCCAAAGGCCGCCAATTCCTCGTCCGCACCCCACTCATTGGCGACTTCAATGTCTATAATACCCTCGCCGCTCTTGCCGCTGCGGATGCCATGGGCATCAACTTCCGCGAAGCCGTCGCCAGCATGAAGACCGCGCCGCAAGTCCCAGGGCGAATGGAGCGCGTCAGCGCCGACAATGCCCGTGCCCAGGTCTTCGTTGATTACGCCCACACCCCCGATGCCCTATGGAATGTGCTGCGCACCGCGCGAGCCCTGAAGCCACGCCGCATCATCACCGTCTTCGGCTGCGGCGGCGACCGCGATAAAACCAAGCGCCCCCTCATGGCCCGCGCCGCCGAACAAGGCAGCGACATCTGTGTTTTAACCAGCGACAACCCAAGAAGCGAAGACCCCCAGGCCATCATCGACGACGCCAGCAAAGGCTTCACAGGCAAGAACTACACCACCATCGCCGACCGTCGCGAAGCCCTCAAATTTGCCATCAATAACGCCGACAAAGGCGACCTCGTCCTACTCGCTGGCAAAGGCCACGAAGACTACCAAGAGATCGACGGCGTGAAGCACAAGTTCGACGATCGCAACGTCGCGAGAATCCTTTTGAGCCAGGTCAAATTCGCCATCGGTGCGCAGCGCGAGGAGCAGCAGAAGGAATGGGAAGAAAGACAACGCCAACGCGAAGAGCGCGACAACAGAGGCACAGCTGGCGGTAACTTTGGAGGCTCTGGCAACGACCGACGAGACAGCCGCGACAACGGAGGTAACTACCGCCGATGAGTGCCGCCCCCGTAGTACCCCTACGCTACCGCCGCCCACCTCGGCCTCACGGCCAAGGCTACGTTTTACCTCCATGAAGCGCATCGACATCGCCTCCATCTCTAACTTCGCCGCTGGCCGCCTCCGCAGCGGTGACGCCGCCCGCCTTGTCCGCCGGGTCAACACCGACTCTCGCAGCATCCAAGCTGGCGACGTTTTCATCGCCCTCGTCGGCGAGCGTTTCGACGCCCATGACTTCATCCCCGCCGTCGTCGCTGCGGGAGCCGCTGCCTGCATCGTCAGCCGCTATGATGAAGCTTGGGCCGAGTTGCCCTGTGCCTTCATCCAAGTCCAAGACACCCTCATTGGCCTCCAGACCCTGGCGAAAAACTACCGCGAGTGGCACTGCCCCATCGTCATCGGCATCACCGGCAGCAACGGCAAAACTTCCGCCAAGGACATGACCTGCGCCATCATGGCCAGCGCCCACCAAGTCTGCGCCACCCTGGGCAACCTGAACAACCACATCGGCCTGCCGCTCAGCATCCTCTCACTCAAAGAAGGCGACACCTGCGGCGTCTTCGAAATGGGCATGAATCATCCCGGCGAGATCGCGCCGCTCGCCGCCATTGCCCAGCCCGACCTCGCCATCATCACCAGCGTCGGCATCGCCCACATCGAGTACATGGGCAGCCGCGAAGCCATCGCCTTGGAAAAAGGAATGCTGGCCGAAGCTGTGCCCAGCACTGGCCACATCATCCTCAACGCCAACGACGACTTCACCGATGCCATCGCTGTACGGTGCAAAGGGCAAGTCACCCGCGCAGGCATCGGCCAAGGCGACGTCAGCGCCCACAACCTCGTCGCTAGCACCGAGGGTACTGCCTTCGACATCGACTTCGCAGGCACTCGCCTCGCCGCCTTCGTCCCCGTGCCCGGCGAGCATATGGTGGGCAATGCCACACTCGCCGCCGCCGCCGCGTGGCGACTCGGCGTCGAGCCCGCCGCCATCGTCATGGCCTTGCGCACCTCTGTTCTCACCAAAGGCCGATTGCAGCAAAAAGTCATTCATGGCATCACCTTCCTGGATGACAGCTACAACGCCAATCCTGACAGCATGAAAGCTGGGCTGCGCACCCTCGCCGGGCTCAAGTGTGCAGGAGCCAAAATCGCCGTGTTAGGCCGCATGGGCGAACTGGGCGAGCACGCCGAGCAAGGCCATCGCGAAGTCGGCGAATACGCCGCCAGCCTCGGCCTCGACATCATTTGCAGCGTTGGCGACAACGAGTCGCGCCTCATCACCGAAGCCGCCACGCAGGCGTCCATCGCCCAGCACACAGGCTTGATGACGGCTCACTACTCCGACCACGCCGCCTGCGCCCATCACCTCCGCGACACGCTCCAACCCGGAGACTTAGTCCTCGTCAAAGGCAGTCGCTCAGCAGGCATGGAGAAGGTCATCACGCTCTATACCGCCTTAGTTAACGCCCTCGCGCCATCAGGACAAAACGGCTAAAGCCTCAACTCCAACCTCGACAACCAAGCCGCCCACATGCTAAGCCCATCGCATCGCCGCACACGTTTGAGTTCAGGCTTTAGCCGTCTTACCTTTTCGCTTGCACCTTATCCCTTGATCCTTCGCCCCAGCTATCTCCACCGCCCCACGTTATGATCTACTGGCTCTACGAACACCGCGCTTGGTTTGGCAGCGAAGACGGCTTCATCTTCAAGTTGCTCAACCTCTTCAAGTACCACACCTTCCGCGCCGGAGGAGCCGCCATCATGGCCTTTGCACTGTCGCTGGTTTATGGCGAGCAAGTCATCCGCAAGCTCATCTCGCTCAAGATTGGCCAGCCCATTCGCAGTGCTGAAGAGGTGCATAAACTCTTCGAGCTGCATGGCAAAAAAGCAGGCACACCCACGATGGGCGGCGTGCTCATCATTGGCACCTTGCTGATCTCCGTGCTCGTCTTTGCCCGCTGGGATAATCTGATGGTCTGGATCTGCGTCATCGCCACCCTCGGCCTCAGCGCACTCGGCTTCCTCGACGACTATGAAAAGGTCGCCAAGAAAAACAGCAAAGGCGTCAGCAGCCGCTTCAAGCTCGTGTGGCAAGCCATCGTCGGACTCATCGTCGGCTACCTCTTTGCCTATGGCCTTGGTGAGCCCGCCGCTGTGGGCATCTCCAACATGCGCGAGCTGCACATCCCCTTCTGGAAAGGCCCGTTCATTGCCGACATGGGCATCTGGGCCATCCTTTTTTACATCATCATCATCCAGGGCACCTCCAACGGTGTGAACCTCACCGACGGCCTCGACGGCCTCGCCACGGGCTGCTCGCTCACCACCGCCCTCACCTACACCGGCTTCGCCTACATCGCGGGCTCCTCAAAATTCGCCGACTACCTCAACGTCGCCCACCACCCCGCCGCTGCCGAGCTAGCCATCGTCGCCATGGCGCTTGTCGGTGCATGCTTCGGCTTCCTCTGGTGGAACGCTCATCCCGCTCGCATGTTCATGGGCGACACAGGCAGCCTCGCCATCGGCGGCTGCATCGCCTCCCTCGCCATCGGCACTCGCCAGGAAGTCGTGCTCATGCTCGTCGGCGGCATCTTCGTCATGGAGTCCCTCAGCGTCATCATCCAAGTCATCAGCTTTAAAACACGAGGTAAACGAGTCTTTAAAATGGCCCCCATCCATCATCATTTTGAACTCAGCGGTTGGGTCGAAAATCAAGTCATCACCCGCTTCTGGATCATGTCTGCCTTCTTCGCCTTGTTGGGGCTGGCGACGCTGAAATTGCGCTAATCTCTTCCGCACGCCATGCGCTTCGCCTTCCAACACTTTGCCATCCTCGGAGCCGCCCGCAGCGGCCTCGCTGCTGCACGCCTCGCGGCTCGCAACGGAGCCAAGGTAACGCTCTTCGACGAGGGTGATCCCGCCAAGCTTGCGACAAGCATCGCCGCAGCTCAGGCCGAAGGTTTCACCATCATCGTCGGCCAAGACGCCAAAGACTTCGCACCTGACATGGGCGACTTCGACCTCGCCATCCTCAGCCCTGGCTTCGATGTCGCGTGGCCATTGCCGGCCAAGTTCAGCGCTGCGGGCACCCCACTCACGGGTGAGATGGAGTTCGGCTTCACGCTCAATACCACGCCCATCATCGCCATCACGGGCACCAACGGCAAGAGCACGACCACGGAGTTGATCGCCGCCACCTTCACCGCCTGCGGCCTGCCGAGCGTGCCCTGTGGCAACCATGGCATGGCTCTTTGCGAAGTCCTCACCAGTGGCCAAAGTTATGCTGCACTCGCGCTCGAAGTCAGCAGCTTCCAGCTCGAAACCATCGCCACCTTTAAGCCGCAAATCTCGCTGTGGCTCAACTTCGCGCCCGACCACCTCGACCGCTACGAAGCCGAAGACGCCTACTACCAGGCCAAGTTCCGCATCTTCGAAAACCAAGACCCTACCGACCTTGCCATCGTCAACGCCAGTGAAGTGGAGCACCTTGGCCCATTGCTCCCGCGCATCGTGACTTTCTCCGCGCAGCCCGAGCACCAGGACGCTATCTTCACCTTCCGCAAAGGTGAGTTCCGCTACGAAGATAAGGTCATCGGCGACGCCAGCCGCATCACACTGCGTGGTCGGCATAACATGGAAAACATCCTTGCCGCCCTCGCTGTCGGCCAAGCCCACGGCCTTGCCTTCAGCGACATGCTCCGCGCTATCGAAGCCTACCAGCCTCCTGCCCACCGTTGCGAATTCATCCGCACTTGGCAGCAGCGCGAGTTCATCAACGACAGCAAAGCCACCAACCTCCATGCTACCGAGAGCTGCATCCGCTCGCTCGACGGTACTCTTGTGCTCATCGCTGGTGGCAAAGAAAAAGGCCTCGACTACACGCCCCTGCGCGAGGCCCTGCCGAAGAAAGTAAGGGCCATCGTCCTCATCGGCGAGATCGCCCCCGCCCTCACGGATCTCTTTGCCGATCTCGTCCCTTGCCATCAAGCCTTCGACATGGCCGATGCCGTGCGCATCGCCGCTGCCGAGAGCCAGCCCGGCGACACCGTCGTGCTCAGTCCCGGCACCTCCAGCTTCGATATGTACACGGGCTACGCCCAGCGTGGTGAGGCCTTCCGCAGTGCCGTCCTAGCACTGGGTTAATGCGGCATGGAACAGCCCGGCGCGACGGTTTCAAAGAAGTCGTGGCCTTTGTCATCCACGAGGATGAAGGCGGGGAAGTCCTGCACTTCGATGCGGCAGATGGCTTCCATACCCAACTCGGGGAATTCGACGATCTCGACTTTTTTGATGTTCTCCTTGGCCAGGATCGCCGCCGGGCCACCGATGCTGCCGAGGTAAAAGCCGCCGTGGGCCTTGCAGGCGTCGGTGACTTGTTTGCCGCGATTGCCCTTGGCGATCATGACCATACTGCCGCCGTGGCTTTGGAAGAGATCGACGTAGCCATCCATGCGACCTGCGGTGGTGGGGCCGAAAGAGCCGCTGGGCATCCCGGCGGGGGTCTTGGCAGGGCCGGCGTAATAGACGGGGTGCTCCTTGAAATAATCTGGCAAGGGCTGCCCGGCATCGAGTCGCTCCTTCAGCTTGGCGTGGGCGATGTCGCGGGCGACGATGATAGGGCCACTCAGCAACAAACGCGTGGTGACGGGGTATTTGGATAACTCCGCACGGATCTCGGCCATCGGTTTATTGAGGTCGATGCGCACCGCATTGGTGTCTTTTCGATGGCGCAGTTCCTCGGGAATGTAGGGCAGGGGATGCGTTTCCAGCGTCTCGATGAAGACGCCATCGCGGGTGATCTTGCCTTTCGCCTGACGATCTGCCGAGCATGAGACGCCGATACCGATGGGCAACGAGGCACCGTGGCGCGGCAGGCGGACGACGCGTACGTCCAAGGCGAAATATTTCCCACCAAACTGTGCGCCGATGCCGCAGGTACGCGCGGCGTCCAGCATCTGCGCTTCAAGAGCGAGGTCGCGGAAGGCACGGCCATGCTCGTTGCCGGTCGTGGGTAGCGCGTCGAGATACTTGGTGGAGGCGAGTTTCACGATCTTCATCGTGTGCTCTGCGGATAGGCCACCGATGACGAAGATGAGATGATACGGCGGGCACGCGGCGGTGCCGAGGCTCATCATTTTTTGGGTAAGGAACTCGACCACCGCCTTCGGGTTGAGCACGGCGCGTGTCTCCTGATAAAGGAAGGATTTGTTGGCCGAGCCACCGCCCTTGGCGATAAAGAGGAACTTATACGCATCGCCATCCACGGCGCTTAGATCGAGCTGCGCAGGCAAGTTGGTGCCGGTGTTCTTTTCAGTGAACATGTCCAGCGCGGCATTCTGCGAGTAGCGCAGGTTGTTCTCGGTGTAGGCTTGGTAAACGCCCTTCGACAGCGCGGCCTCGTCGCCACCGCCCGTCCAGACTTGCTGTCCTTTTTTGCCCATGATGATGGCGGTGCCCGTGTCCTGGCAGAAGGGCAGGAGACCCGCCGAGGATACGTCGGCATTTTTCAGCATCGTCAGTGCGACCATGCGGTCGTTTTCACTGGCCTCGGGGTCGTCGAGGATGGCAGCGACTTGTTTTAGATGCTTGGGGCGGAGGAAGAAGTTGATGTCATGGAAGGCTTGGTTGGCCAGTAAGGTCAGCGCCTCGGGCTCCACGCATAACATCTCGCAGCCCGCAAAGGTTTGCAGGGAGACGTGCTCGCTGGTGAGGAGGCGGTAATTGGTGTCGTCGCTGCCGAGTTCGAGCAGCTCTTGGTAATGAAATGCGGGGGTGGCCATGGTGTATGGGGCGACGATAGGAGGGGCTGGCGCGAGCGCAAGCGTGCGGGAAGTCCGACTATTCTGCCGCGCGGATGCTTTCGATGGTCATCTGCCAGCTTTCGACGCCGCGGTACCAGTTGCGCTGGAGACGCACCGCCGCGTCCCAGGGGGCGGGCGGCATGTTGGCCAGTGGGGCGTTGAAGAAGATGGCGTCGTGCTGGTGGCCATCTTGGCGCAGGGTCACACGCAGGTGCTTTTCTTTCATGATGCGGCCTGGCAGGCGCGGGGTCACCCGACGCATCAAAAACAGCGGCTCGGGATTCGCCATGCCGAAGGGCTCGATAAGTCGATACTGCTCGGTGAATTCGGGCGTCATCTCGCTCATTTTCAGTTCGGCGTCGATCTCCATGAATGGGGTGAGCTGCTCGTTGGAGAGGGTATTGCGCACGACTTCGGCGAACACTTCGCGGAAGGCGGGGATGTGCTCTTCCAGGATGGAGACGCCGATGGCCATGGCGTGGCCACCGCCCTTGCGCAGCAGGTGGCGGCAGTGCTCGATGGCGGCGACCAAGGACAATCCTGGAATGCTTCGCCCGCTGCCTTTGCCGATGCCTTCGTCGTCGATGGCGATCAGAATGGCGGGCCGGTGGGCCATGCGCGAGATACGCGAGGCGACGATGCCGACGACGCCAGGATGCCAGTTGCGCGAAGCGAGGACGAGGCTGGGGATGTGGGAGATGTCGCCCATCGCATTGAGTTGTGCCTCGGCTTCCTTGAAGACGGCCAACTCCACGCCCTGGCGCTCGCGGTTGTGCAGATCAAGCATTTGAGCACCCTCCATCGCCGTCGCGTGGTCGCGGGCGAGGATGACGTTTAATGAGGTGAGCGCGGTGTCGAGTCGCCCGGCGGCATTGAGGCGTGGGCCGATGCGGTAGCCGAGGTGATGCGTCTGCACGATGCCATCAAGGCCCGCGACTTCCTTGAGCGCACGCAAGCCAGGGCGCTGGGTGTTGGTGATGAGTTCTAGGCCACGGCGGACGATGATGCGGTTTTCATCCACCAGTGGCACGAGGTCGGCGACAGTGCCCAGGGCGGCGAGGTCGAGCGCCTCGCGCAGGTCGAAGACATCCTGCTCCAGTTTGCGCGTTTTTAGCAGTGCATGGGCGACTTTAAAAACCAAGCCGACGGTGCAGAAGTAGTGGTAGCAGTCGCCGAGCTTGGGGTTCACCAGGGCGATGCATTTCGGGCGGCCCAGTGGCGAGAGCTCATGGTGGTCGATGATGACGACATCGACGCCCTGTTCGGCGATCCACTCCATTTCAGCGAGCGAGGTAGTGCCGCAGTCGAGGGCGAGCAGCAGCCCAGGCTTGCCATTTTCCTCGAAAAGCCGTGCCAGGCCATCGCGGCTCACGCCATAACCTTCCTCCATGCGCAGCGGCAGGAAGAGCTTGGTATCCAGCCCGTAGGCTTTCAGCGTGAGGTGCAGCAGCGCCATCGAAGTGACGCCATCGACATCATAGTCGCCATAGAGCACAACGATTTCCTGACGATCCACCGCCTGGAAAATACGCTCCACGGCGGCGGCCATGTCTGGCAGGACGAAGGGGTCGCCCAGGCCAGCGAGCTTGGGATGGAGGAAATTTTGAATCGCCTCATCGGTAGCGAAGCCCCGCTGGAGGAGCAATCTCTGCACGATGGGCTCCATGTCGCCTAGCATCTCCCCGGCTGCTGAGTCGTCTCCAGCGGACTTCAAAACCCAAGTGGGACGTGGCAGAGTGATGGGGGGCAGGGCGGCGGGCATTCGAGGGCGAGGGAGGGAAAAAAGGGAAGCGGTCACCTATGGCGAGTCGTGGGGCATTCGTCAAAGTATGAGGTGAAGTTCGTGAATGGATGGCGGGGAAAAGCCGCGCGGCAGTTTGGTTTGGCGGCGCGGGCGAAGCTCGGTAATCTCATGGTGGAATGACACATCGCCCTGGCACACTCTGGCTTCTCGCCCTTGGCATCACCCTCGCCCTCGCGGGGGCGGCATTCACCGCCATGCTCTGGCGCAGCTACCAGCGAGCCCAGGAAACGCGGGCGTGGGTGGAGACGCCATGCCGCATCATCTCATCAGTGATAAAGCCAGAGCGGGCGACTCCCCACTCACCCGTGAAATTCCGCGTTACCGTGCGCTACGATTATGGGCACGGCGGCAGGGGATTCACCAGCGAGCAAGTCCAGCGCGGGGAAGGCAGCATGAGCAGCGAGGCCGATGCTCTAGCCCTGCGCGAGCAGTTCACCCCCGGCCAGCAGACCACCTGCTGGGTCGATCCCACGGCACCCGCGACTGCCGTGTTACGGCACGGCACCCGCGCCGCTCTCTATAGTTTGTGGTTTCCGCTGCTCTTCGTCTTCGGCGGCGCAGGCATGGCCTGGCGAGCGGTGCGGACAGGCCGCTGATGCCCATTTGGCTTCCTGCCCCTCCCCCCTCCGTGCTCAGCCAGCTTGCGCATTCCAGAAATTTTGCGACACTCTCTAATATTGTTCCGATTCGTCCGTTTTGCCGCCCGGAGTCAATCCATCTCAAAGTAACACAGCCTATGAAACCATCCAAAGCACTGATCCTCAGTATCGGCTGCCTCGTCCTCGCCACCGCCGTGGCCAAGGCCGAAGACGCCGCTACCACCGCTCGCACCTGGACTGATAGCAAGGGCCGCCAAGTCACGGCGACCTTCGTCGGCCTCCAAGGAGACACCATCTCCATCCAAACCGCAGCCGGCCAGATTTTCAATCTGCCGCTGACCACCTTCTCTGCAGAAGACCAAGCCTACGCCAAGTCCGCCAAGCCAGCCGTCACCTACGTCGCTGTGAATGCGACCGTGGGCCAAGCCGCCGCTGCTGTGGATGCGCTCGTGGTTAAAGGTCTGCTCGCAGGTCGTGCTAAGATCACCAAGGACAACGCTGCGGCCACCTTGGCCACCGACAAGCGCGAACTGCCCAAGCCAAACCCGCTCATGACCGACGAGCAGTTTGTGCGTCGCGTCTATATCGACATCGCAGGCCGTATCCCCAACTACGACGAAGCCAAAGGCTTCCTCACCGACGCTAGCCCCACCAAGCGGGCCAAGCTCATCGACATGCTCCTCGATAGCCCCGGCTACGCGAGCAACTCCTACAACTACTTCGCCGAAATGCTCCGCGTGAAGGATCGCCTGGAGCAGGATAACCTGCGCGGTGTGGACTACATCACCTGGATGCAGAAGCAGATCGCTGAGAATCGTCCCTGGAATGAAATGGTCTATGACATGGTCACCGCCAAAGGCAAAATGTGGCACAATGGTGCTGCAGGTTACCTCCTCCGCGATGGCGGTATGCCCCTCGATAACCTCGCCAACACGCTCACCGTGTTTCTAGGTACCGACGTCGCCTGTGCCCAGTGCCATGACCATCCCTTCGCCGACTGGACTCAGCGCCAATTCTTCGAAATGGCCGCTTTCTTTGGTGCCTCCGACACCACCAACCGTGCCGCTGGCATGAAGACCCGCGAACTCAGCGAGGCTGCCGTCGCACTCGCTGAAAAAGGCGGTGGCGACCCCCAGCGCATCCGTAACGGCATCAGCAACTTCATCCGCGCTAACAACAATGAAGTCGTCGATTCCGACAAGAACCGCATGAAGCTGCCGCACGATTACAAGTACAAGGACGGCAAGCCCAATGAGCCTGTTGAACCCAAGTTCATCATGTGGGACACCAAGAAGGACAAAGGCAACCCAGCCTTCAAGCAGAGCAAGAGCAAGGAAGAAGGCCTGCGCGAGTCCTTCGCCAAATGGATGACCCACCCCAGCAACCCCCGCTTCGCCATGTCTATCGCCAACCGCATGTGGAAGCGTGCGTTCGGCCAAGGCGTCGCTGAGCCCGTCACCAACATTGACGATCCCGAAAAAGCCTCGAACCCCGAACTGCTCAAGCACCTCGCCTCCGAAATGGTTCGCGTGAAGTTCGATCTCAAGGCCTTCATGCGCATCGTTTACAACACCCAAAGCTACCAACGTGAAGCCACCTCTGAAGAAGTGAAAATGGGCGAGCCCTACTACTTCCAGGGACCACAGCTTCGCCGCATGACCGCTGAACAAGCCTGGGACTCCTACATGACCCTCGTCGTCGGCGACGCCGACAAGTTCACCAAGCCCCTCGACAGTCTCTATGGCCGCTCGGTGGATCTTGACCTCACCAACGAGAAGCTCGACGCCAAGACCGTCCTCATGAAGTACTCTGCCTTCCAAGGCATGGCTGCCAAAGAGCGCGCTCTCATGGGTGGTGCCCTCGGTAGCGATGACATGATGATGCAGAGCAAAAAGGGCAAAGGCAAAGATGCCGCGCCTGATATGATGATGGAAAACGCCTCCATGAGCTTCGATGGCATGGTTCTGCGCCGCGCTGCGGAGCTGGAACAGCCCGAACGTGGCGGTCACTTCCTCGCCGAGTTTGGCCAGTCCCCTCGTATGCTCATCGACGGTGGCTCCAAGGCGGGCTCCGTCCCCCAGGTTCTCATGCTCATGAATGGCAAAGCCCAGCAGATGCTCACCAACAGTGACTCGCTGCTCTTCAAGACCATGGACAAGGTGAACAACCCAGCAGACAAAGTGGAAGCCGTCTTCCTCAGCGTCCTGAGCCGCAAGCCTACCCTGGCTGAAAAAGACATCGCCAAGCGCGGTATTGAATCCGCCGGATCCGATGGCTTCTCAAACCTCATTTGGGCGCTCATCAACACCCGTGAATTCATGTTCGTCCAATAACCTCTCCTCTTTCCAACAACCGTTAATCGAATCTTAATCTTATGATGCTCAAATCCGAACTCAACCGCATGGACGACCTCACCCGTCGTCAACTCATCGCCAAAACCGCCAAGGCCGCCCTCGGCGTCACCTTGCTCCCCATCGGCTCCCAGCTCGCTCGCGGCGCTGCTACCGCTGCCGCAGGCGGCAAGGCCAAGCATGTCATCTACCTCTACATGGCAGGTGGTATGTCCCACATCGACACATGGGATCCAAAGACTGGCGACACCAAAGGCCCAACCGACCCCATCAAGACCAAGGCCAGCGGCATGATGCTCGGTGGCACCATGACCAAGATGGCGCAACAGGCCGACAAAATCTCCATCATCCGCTCCATGTCCTCCAAGACGGGCGTGCATGACCAAGGCAACTACCTCATGCACACGGGCTATGATCCTCGTGGCACCATCATCCATCCCACGATGGGCGCTTGGGGCACCCACTTCCTGGGCCGCATGAGCAAGACCCTGCCAGACAGCGTCATCGTCAACGCCAGCGGTGGTGCAGGTGCAGGCTTCTTCCCACCAGCCTTCAGCCCCATCCCCATCACCAACCCCGCCGTCGGTCTGCAAAACATCCAGCCCACCACAGCGGACAGCAACTTCAAGAAGCGCCTCGACCTCATGAATGAGTTCGATGCTGGCTTCCGCAAGAAGTTCCAGAGCGCTGAAATCAAAGCTTACAGCGACTTCTACGACGAAACCCTCAGCCTGATGAAGAGCGAAGACCTCAAAGCCTTCGACCTCACCAAGGAAGACGCAGCGACCCGCGCCAAATACGGCACAGGTAGCTTCGGCCAGGGCTGTCTCCTCGCTCGTCGCCTCGTCGAACACGGTGTGCGCTTCATCGAAGTGCAAACTGGCGGCTGGGACATGCACAACAACATCGACACCGCCATGGGCACCACCGGCGCAGGCATGGACAACACCTTCGCCGCCCTCCTGGAAGATCTTGCCAGCAAAGGCCTGCTAGAGTCCACCCTCGTCGTCATGGGTTCCGAGTTCGGTCGTACTCCTAACATCAACGAAAACGCGGGTCGTGACCATTACCCCAAGGTTTACTCCACCGTCTTCGCAGGCGGCGGCGTCAAGGGCGGTTTCGTCTATGGTGCCTCCGATGAAGGGGGTCGTGAAGTGGCCGATAAACAAGTCACCGTGCAAGACTACCTCAGCACCGTCGGCTACGCCATGGGCCTCCCTGTGGATGAAGTCGTTATGTCGCCCTCCAACCGTCCGTTCACCGTCGGCGACAAGGGCAAGCCCATACTCGAACTCTTCGCGTAACGCGATCAACGGAGTGTGGGCGTCAAAAGCCCGCACTCTTTTCCTTTTCAAGGCTGCGAGTGCAGCATTGACTCCAAAGAGGCATCCGGTTCGCAAGACCGGGTGCCTTTTTTGTCTATCGAATCCCCCTTGCGCCGACCCACGATCCAAAGTTTCTAAGC
This sequence comes from Verrucomicrobiota bacterium, assembly GCA_031411235.1. GTDB lineage: Bacteria > Verrucomicrobiota > Verrucomicrobiia > Verrucomicrobiales > Verrucomicrobiaceae > JANOAR01. The sequence continues at coordinate 56,371 of JANOAR010000214.1, forward strand.
AGCCCATGCTTCCCTGGTTTGCCGACAACGCCTTCCCCCTCTACCTCGCCCCCATGGCGGGCGTCACCGACGTGACCTTTCGCGGCCTGTGCAAGGAACTCGGCGCAGACGTCATGGTCACCGAGTTCGTCTCAGCGGAAGGCATCTTGCAGGCCGATGAGCGCACGCGCTGCTACACCGAATTCGAGGACGGCCAGCGCCCCGTCGGCGTGCAGCTTTTTGGCGGCGATGGCAAACGCATGGGTGAAGCCGCGCGCAAAATCGTGGACTGGAAACAGCCCGAGTTCATCGACATCAACTTCGGCTGCCCCGTGAACAAAGTGGTCAGCAAAAACGGCGGCTCCTCCTTACTGCGCAACTGCCCGCTACTCGCCGAAGTCGCCCGCGAAGTGGTCAAAGCCGTCAATCTCCCCGTTACCGCCAAAATGCGCATCGGCTGGGATGCCGACACCGTCAATGCGCTCGAAGTGGTGCGCATCTTTGAAGACTGCGGCATCCAGGCCGTAGCCATCCATGGGCGCACGCGAGCCCAGGGCTACACTGGCCTTGCCGACTGGGACGTGATCGCCGCCTGTGCCGATGCGGCACGAATCCCGGTCATCGGCAATGGCGACATCGCTACTGGTGCGGATGTGGAGAAGCGGCGGCGCGAAACCAAAGTCAGCGGCGTCATGATCGGGCGCGCAGCGATGATGAATCCCTGGGTCTTCCGCGAGGCCAAGCACTACCTTCAGCACGGCGTGCAACCCGCCGCCGCCAGCGTCGAGCAGCGCCTCGCCTTCATGCGCCGCCACTGCCAGCTCGCCATCCTATCCAACCGCTACGGCAGCGAATTGCAGACCATGCGCGCGATGCGATCGCGGCTCATGAACTACACCAAATTCCTCCCCGGCGGCAAACACCTGCGCGTGCGTTTCAGCCAAGTCGCCAGTGTCATGGAGATGGAAGACGTGCTCGGCGACTACCTCGCCGGACGCGGCGTCTTCGGCGAGCATGAGGCCGCGCTGGCCGCGTGAGGCCGAGTCATTTAACCAAGCGCGAATCCCCCAACCGAATCCCCGGCGGCTGAGCCTGTGCCACCTTGCCTTCCACACTTCGCGTGCTAGCCTCGCGGCCATGTTTTCTCGGCCCCGCTTTTCCTCGCTCTCTCGCACCGCATTGATCCTATTGGCTGCGAGCGCACTGATCGTTTCGCAGAGTGGCTGTGATCGCATTAAAGCCAAGATCAAGCGGCTTGCGCAAGGCGATGCTCCAGCGGCTGCGCCGGTGGCACAAACCGAAGGCGAAGCGCCCCCCAAGTTGACGCCTGAGGAGGAGGCCAAG
>JANOAR010000215.1:0-24136 GCA_031411235.1 Verrucomicrobiota bacterium
ACTCTTCGCCTTCATCGACTCCTACTACAACACCCAACGCCTCCACTCCTCCCTCAACTACCGTTCCCCCAGCCGCTTCGAGGCCGATATCGCCCTCGCTAACTAATTCACTTTTGGTCCAAATATCCGTGGCATCTCAGATTCGGGAATTCGGATTTCGGGGTATTCATCAACGCGGCGGTGGCAGACAAGCAATGCAGCGGCTTCCAAACCCGCCTTATGTGGGCGCGATACCCACCCGCCGTGCCATTCATTTCAAAAAAGGAGCGCGGGCGTCCCCGCCCGTATGCGCTTATTGATAGCCAATCACTAACCTCAGCCATTTGGACTCATCAGCGGCATAGTGATAGCAAAGTGCATACGGGCAGGATGCCCGCGCTCCCCTCACAACATTGCGGGAAGGGGCAGCCCCCGGCTTGGTCTCATAAGCCACGCTCTCTCGGTGCGACTCCGAGTCCCGCGACCAATCCTTTTATCAGTTCATTCATAATTCGTCACTCATAATTTCCTCCGGGGTCATGGTGCTAGAAGCAACACGCCTGTCTTGCAAACAGGAGATTCGGGAGCGTTACCCGGTGACTCCACCACTTTCATTATTAACGAGTCGTTAGGCAGGTAAAGACCCTGCGCCGCCTGTAAAGCGGATGCCCTGTGCCGACGTTGGCGCGATACCAACCCGACTCACCATTTCAGCCAAAGGTCATGAAGAAGAACAGCAGACTCGCTTGCTTGTCAGGCAAGAGACAGCGGGGGCAGCACCCGTCTTGACCGCCACTTTCCAAACGAATGCCCGCAAGGTGTAACGGCTTTGCATTCACCGCTTCTAACGGTCGAGGTTCCAGGTTCAAATCCTGGTGCGGGCACCCATCCATTGCCTTGTGGGATAACAGTAGTCCACCGCCCTGTTAAGGCGTTCGGTGTTGGTGCGACTCCAACCAAGGCAGCCAATTTCCATTCCTCCGTAGCTCAACAGTAGAGCACCGGCCTCATAAGCCGACCTATCGTGGTGCAATTCCACGCGGAGGAACCAATTCCAATGATTGAGTTATCAATAGATTCATAACTTATCATTTCCACCACCTCTCCGTAGCTCAAAAGTAGAGCCGCCCGTTGATAACGGGCAGAACCAGGCGCGATACCTGGCAGAGAGACCAATTTCACCATTAACTCTAACCCGCTGGATAGTGTAGTCAGTCTGCACATCTCTCTGAAAGTGAGAAAGTCCTGGTGCGATTCCAGGTCCAGCGACCATTTCAATTCAACACGCGTCATTGGTGTAATAGTAACATGACTGTCTTCCAAACAGTGGACGCCGGGGCAGATCCGGCATGGCGCACCATTTATAAGTTCATTGCCTCCGTGGCCGACCCTAGCAAGGCACCACTCTCGTAAAGTGACACATGTCGGTGCGAACCCGACCGGAGGCCCCACTTTCTGCAAACTCCCTTCGTAGTGTAATCAGTCAGCATTCGACCCTGTGAAGGTCGCGGTGCCGGTGCGAGTCCGGCCAAGGGAACCCTTTTTTCAGTCATCGCACACAAGGCAAAGAGCCGAGCCACTGGTTCGCAAGTCCAGGTTACCCGGTGCAAGTCTGGGGTGTGCGTCCAATTTCGCGGCGAGTTATCGCCGCACCATCTTATCGGATACGAGGGAGTCAGCAAACCCGCCTGGTTTGGGACCAGGAGGCACCCGGGGCAGCACCGGGGTGTCCGACCAATTTCAGCAACATCAATTGCCCTGTAGCTCAACAGTAGAGCCTCTGACTTTGAATCAGATTGCGTCGGTGCAACTCCGGCCAGGGCTGCCAATCACAGTAGCCATCATTGCTTCGCGCGAGGGGCTTCTAACATCATGGAAGATGAACCGGACACGCGTGCCGGAGCGGTCTCGAAAACCGAGTGTGCCTCTCGAAGGCATGGGGAGCATGCCCTCCGTCTTTCGCCAATTTCTTCAGAGACAAAGCTTCCGTAGCTCAGCAGATAGAGCACCCCGTTGCGAATGGGGTGGTCGCAGGTGCAACTCCTGCCGGAAGCACCAACACCAATATCATCCCCATGTAGCCCAAAGCAGAGGCACTTGTTTCAAAAGCAGGCCAGTGCGGGTGCAAGCCCCGCCGTGGGGACTAGTTTCAGCTCCTGTAGCTCAATAGAAAGAGCACCGCGTTTCGACCGCGAAGGTTGTGGGTGCAAGTCCTGCCAGGAGCACCAATCATCATCCCCGAGTAGCCCAATCAGCAGAGGCGCTCGATTTAAAACCGAGCTAGCGAGAGTGCAAATCTCTCCTCGGGGACCAATTTCAGTTTGGAGCGTCAACCAGACAAGCGTGCTGGTGTGGCCTGCTAGTCCAACGGTGCTGCTTTGTGCAGCATGGGGTGCAAATCCTCGGCGCTCCGCCATTTTCATCATGCTCACGTAGCCCAATAGCAGAGGCACGACGTCGAGAACGTCGCCAGTGCAGGTGCAATTCCTGTCGTGAGCACCATTCATCAATCCGCCCGTGTAGCCCAACAGCAGAGGCACTCGCCTCAGAAGCGAGCCAGTGCAGGTGCAACTCCTGCCACGGGCACCAACTTATATTTCAACGACCGTGTCATCTAACTGGCTAGGATAACCGACTTTCTCTCGGTTCATGCGGGTTCAAATCCCACCACGGTTGCCAATGTTTCATATCAATCACCGCGTCGTCTAATAGTGAGGACACCAGCCTTTCAAGCTGAGAACACGGGGGCAGTACCCGTCGCGGTGACCATTCTATTTCGGGCCACAAGCATTGTAGCGATGCAGCGTGCTTTTAACGCGCAGAGCAGGGAGCATTTCCCTGGTGGCTCACCCAATTCCAATCATGAGGCAGTAAGCAGCGGGTTACTTCGTCTTGAAAACGAGAGGTCGCTGGTTCGATCCCAGTTCGGCGGTTTTACACCCACCGATAGCTCAGTGGTAGAGCACTACAAAACCCCGCTGCGCCTTTCTCCTCATGTGTCGTCGCCCTGCATTCATGCACGAGGCGGCGGCTTTTCTTTTCTCTCTCGCGGTAGTGAGGCTGGGGTTACTTCGGCTCCAAACCGGCACGAGTATTGCCATGCTCAGCAGATACCCGCAGGTGTTGGATGAAGATGCCAGCGCGATGCGTGGGAACACGCGCCAGCGTTCGTCGCCTCACCGCAATGAATCGCCTGCCAGGATCTGCCGCCATCCCCGGCTGACTTTCTCCGCGAGAGAGATTCCCTCTCCCCCACGCCGCGCTGCGGACGGCATGTGGGCTAACACAAACTAACTCCGCAAGTGAACCCCATGCCAACGAAAGGACGAAGACACCAATGTTCTTCAATACCAAAAAACTAAGCCCAACTAAGACCTACAATCTCGCGGGTGGCGAAGCCTTCGCCGAGACGCCGAAGCTCGAACTCGTGTCCCTGCTGCTGACCAGCACTTTGAAAGATGAGTTCTACCGCAAAGCCGATGCAACGACCGTGCGCGTGAAGCAGCTCGTGGCGCAAATCCCGTACAAGAGTTTCAGCGCGAAGGCCGCCGTGTATGCGCGTAACGAAGCCGGGATGCGCAGTGTGACGCATCTCGTCGCGGGCGAGATCGCCAAGAGCGTGAAGGGCGAGCAGTGGACGGCTCCTTTCTATCGGAAGCTCTGCCGTCGGCCTGATGATGCGCTGGAAATTCTGGCGTGTTACACGGGGCAATATGGTCGGCCTATCCCTAACTCATTGAAGAAAGGTCTGGGACAGGCGTTTGCGGAGTTCGATGCGTATCAGCTCGCCAAGTATCGCCGTGAAGGTGCCGAACTTTCGCTGGTTGATGCGGTCAATTTGGTGCATCCGCCGCACTCGGAGGCGCTGTCACAGCTCATGCGTGGTCAGCTCGCTCCTGCGCAGACGTGGGAGACGGCTCTCACGCAGGCAGGCATGAAGGCCGAGTCGCAAGACGATGCTGAAGTGCTGAAAGCCGAAGCCTGGGATGCACTTATCAGCAACCGCAAGCTGGGTTACTTCGCCTTGCTGCGGAACCTGCGAAACATCCTCGTCAGCGTGCCGCATCGTCTCGATGAGGTGATCGCTTTGCTCACCGATGAGACGTTGATTCGCCGCTCGCTGGTGCTGCCCTTTCGCTTCACCACGGCGCTGGAGGCTCTGGATAAGGAGCATCCGCCCGGTGTGCTGCGGGTCGTCTCCGCGCTCAGCGAGGCTGTTGATATGTCATTGGCCAATGTGCCCAAGTTCAATGGTCGCACGCTCATTGCGCTTGATGGCTCGGGTTCTATGGCGGGTCGCCCGATCAAGATCGGCTCGCTCTTCGCCGCCGTGTTGGCCAAGGCCAACGATGCCGACGTGATGCTCTTCAGCGATGAGGCAAAATACGTCGCGCTGAATCGCCGAGACAGCACGCTGACGCTCGCGCGTTCGCTGGAAAGCCAATGCGCGTCGGCAGGCACGAACTTCCACAGCATCTTCCAGCAAGCCAATCGCGGCTATGATCGAGTGATCATCCTCAGCGACATGCAAGGCTGGATAGGTGGCCATGCGCCCACGGCAACGTTTGCGCAGTGGAAGGACAAGTATCGTTGCGAGCCGAAGGTCTTCTCCTTCGACCTCAACGGCTACGGCACCCTGCAATTCCCCGAGCGAGACATCTACTGCCTCGCCGGTTGGTCGGACAAGTCGCTGGAGATGCTGCATTTCCTCGACTCGGATAAACACGCGCTCCTCCGCGAGATCGAGAAGATTGAGTTGGTGTGAGGGGTGGTGAAGTTTAACAACTAACCTATTAGTTCAGCACCTCGGTGATGAGCCTGGGTGCTGGGCTACTTCGATTACTAGGAGACACAGAGGCACGCTATCCACACCCAAAGAGAAATGACCAAGAATAGCCAAGTCCAGGCCACGACTTTGAGGGTTTTAACCGATTTAGGAAGCGCCTGGTCTGGATCAGAGCAGTCTTCATGAAACTTCAAGTGTTTCCATGCCATCCCTGTCCATGTGCCTAAACACCACAATACAATCAATGGAAACGGACTGAAGAAGACAGCCCAAACCAATGAATAGAAGAGATGAAGAAAAGTATGAATCATTAAACAGCGAAGAAATTGCGCAGCAGCTCCGCAAGACCTGTCTTTTCGAGCTTCCGATCAGCGACATCAATCATCGCGTTGTAGAGTGTGCCATCATCCAGTCGTGTAGTGATGCCGTTATACTCAAGGAAGGTCAATGCTGCTCCAATACCAGTCCTCTTGTTGCCATCTATGAATGCTTGTGCTTGAGCGATGTGAAACGCATAAGCGGCGGCTATATCGAAGAGGTCACCGCTACCGTAATGGAAGGTATTCATCGCGGATCCGAGAGCCGAATCAATGAGTCCTTCATCACGCACACCCGGACTGCCGCCAAATTGATGAAGTGAGTCAGCGTGTATATCATCCAATACCTCACGCGTAACAAAGATAGGGGCGCTGCTCATTGCGCCAGTTTCCGAAAGAGTTCGTGGTTTTCAGCCATAATTCTTCGGCTGATCTGGCGTGCTTTGTCTCGATCCATAACAACTGCCCGCCCCGGATTGGAGTCATCGCTGACAGCAAACGGTGCTCCTTCGCTCTCATTAGCAAAGTAGCTACCTATAAAGGACATTACCTTAGCTAACTCGGGCTGCGGCAATGCTTTGATCTGCTCGATGACTTCAATGGCGCTCATAATGATTCGAGAGACTAGCACAACACAAGCGCTGTTCCAGCGTGACGTGCCTCTCCTTTGAACAAAAGAACTGACACCACTGCGCTGCCTTAAACCCAGCGCCCGGCACTTTCCACTGCGCTCGGCCCCTCGCTTGTCATGTCCCAATGCAAACTTTTCCCCATGAATGACACCCTGAATAAAACGACCGTGCTGGTGCTGAACAAGTGCTGGCAGGCTATCGACGTGAAGACTCCGGCGCAGGCTTACTGCATGATGGCGGGGGACAGTGCTACGGCGCTGGACATCGGCGATGATGGCACGATGACGCCGACGCGCTGGGTTGATTGGTTGGCGCTGCCTGTGCGTGAACGAGACAACGCAACGGGCACGGCGCGGGGACTTATCCGCGTGCCGACGGTGCTGGTGCTGGCTCGTTTCGCCAAGGTGCCGAAGCGTCGGCCCAAGTTCGGGGCGCGGGCGATCTGGGCTCGCGATGGTGGTGTGTGCCAGTACACGGGACGCAAGCTGAAGCCCAGCGAAGGCAACATCGACCACGTCGTACCGCGCTCGCGGGGTGGGGCTAGCTCGTGGGAAAATTGTGTGCTGGCACATATCACGGTGAATTCGCGCAAGGCTGACCGCCTGCCAGCGGAGGCTGGCCTGCGGCTGATCCGCAAACCCGTGGCTCCAAAGGAAATGCCAACCAGTGCTGCCATTCGCAATGCCCATGCGGTGCGGGACTGGGAGATGTTCCTGGGCTGAGTTTGGTCTTGCCTGTGAGGCGGGCAGGGTAGGGCAGTTTGTCCTAGCCTTGCCGTGCGGCATTTTCCAAACACGGCACAAGACCTTTCGCTTCGCCTGCGTTTAAGTGGGCCTTGTTTATGCGTTCTGTAAAACTCTCTGCCCTCTTCTCGCTTCTCGCGCTGGCTTTGCTATCGCTTGCTGCCGAGGCACCGATGGCCGAGCCGAAGGCGCGGCATTTTGGTATCCAAGATCACGAGGTGTTACCAGAGAATCCACGCGACTTTCAGCAGGGGCGATTCTCAGATTACCCCACATGGCCTGTGAGCAAGGAGTTGCCCAATGACAGCTTCACCTTTGCGCGTGTGATCTATCCTTCGTATGGCGATGGGCATCGGCGCAGAGGTTACTCCAAGTGGATGACCGACTATCCTGATAGCGATATGAATTTGAGCTATCGGCTACAACAGATGACTTCGTTGCAGGTGAATCCCAATGCTGCCATCGTTGATATTGAGGCGGAGCAACTAAGGCACTACCCCTTCCTCTACATGACGGAGATGGGCGATAATGAGGTGACGGATGAGCAGGCCAAGGTGCTTCGTGATTACATGCTGAATGGAGGCTTCATCATGGTGGATGATTTCTGGGGCACGGACGAGTGGGAGACATTCTATGTGGCCTTCAAGAAGATGTGGCCCGACCGCGAGTTCAAAGAATTGGAACTCGATCACGATATTTTTCATGCGGTGTTTGACTTGAAAGTGAAGCCACAAATCCCTGGCATCGGTTATGGGATGCGCGGCAAGTACGATCGCTCCATGCGCACCTACGAGTGGGGCAAAGAGGGGGCCGAGATCGTCCACTACCGAGCGGTGTATGATGACAAAAAGCGCATGTGCATGATCATCTGCTGGAACACCGATACAGGCGATGGCTGGGAGGAAGAGGGCACGGATCCCTGGTACTTCCAGACTTTCTCAGAGCCCTATGCTTATCCGATTGGGATCAACATTATTTATTATGCGATGACGCATTGAAGATGATGAATGACCAAATCTGAAATGCCATTGCCTTCCCTCCTTACCATGCCCAACGACTCCCAACGCCAAGCCGTCGAACTCCTCCACACTGCCCGTGCCACCTTATTTGCCGAAGTGGGCAAGGTCATCGTTGGCCAGCAAGTTGTCATTGAAGAGATGCTCATAGGACTGCTCTCGGGTGGGCACTGTCTTATCACGGGTGCGCCCGGCTTGGCTAAGACGCTGCTGGTGAAAACACTCGCGCAGGTCTTTGATCTGAGCTTCCAGCGCATCCAGTTCACGCCGGATTTGATGCCTTCGGATATCACGGGCACGGAGATTCTCGAAGACACACCCGAGGGCCGCACGCTGGTGTTTAACAAGGGGCCGATCTTTGCCAACATGATCCTCGCGGATGAGATCAACCGCACGCCGCCGAAAACACAAGCGGCACTGCTGGAGGCCATGCAGGAGCATCAAGTGACGGTCGCGGGACACACGATGCTTTTAGAGGAGCCGTTCTTCGTGTTAGCGACGCAGAATCCAATTGAGATGGAAGGCACTTATCCATTGCCCGAGGCGCAGCTCGATCGCTTCATGCTCAATGTCGTGATCGACTACCTGAGCGAGGACGACGAGGTGGCCGTGGTGCAGCGCACAACGGCTGGCAGAGGCGAGGCGGTGCGCTCGTTATTCAATGGCGAGCAACTGCGGCTCTTCCAGCAGACCGTGCGCGAGGTGCCCTGCGCCGAGGACATCGTGCGCTACGCGGTGCGCCTTGCGGCGTTCTCACGGCCTAGCCAGCCGCATACGCCCGACTTCATCAAAGAATGGGTGAGCTGGGGCGCAGGCACGCGGGCAGGCCAGTCGCTGGTGCTTGCCGCGAAAACACGCGCCCTGCTCTATGGCCGTGCGCATGTGACGTTTGATGACATCCGCGCCCTCGCCTTGCCTGTGCTGAGGCATCGCATCCTGATCAACTACCGAGCGGAAGCCGAGGGCGTGAGTGTGGAGAAAGTCATTGGGCGGTTGATTGAGCTGGTGAAGGCGTAACCTTGCGCCCTGCACGATTCTCGGAAGAGTCCGCCTTCGCTAGCTCCCCTTTCACTTCCCTCCTATTCCCTTCCCTACACCATGCGCATCCGCTCCTTCCGAGGTCTCGTCCCCACCCAGCAAAACGCCGCCGCCGTCGCAGCGGTTCCTTATGACGTCGTCAACCGCGAGGAAGCTCATGCGCTGGCCCATGACAAGCCCTTGAGCCTACTTCATGTGGATCGTGCGGAGATTGATTTGCCCGCTGAAGTCGATGCCTATGATGCGCAAGTGTATGCCAAGGCGGCGTCCAATTTTAAAAAGCTGCAAGCCGATGGCGTGCTGGTGCGCGAGTCCGGCAAGGCCATGTACCTGTATAAACAGACCGTCGGGGCGCACTCGCAGACAGGCCTCGTGACAACCTGCAACGTCGAGGACTATGAAAAGGACATCATCAAAAAGCACGAAAAAACCCGGCAGGACAAAGAGGATGATCGCACCCGCCTCGTCGATGCTCTGAGCGCCAACACCGGCCCCATTTTCCTCACTTACCGCGGCACCAAGGCGATCCAAGCCGTCATCGCCCGCGTGCAGAATGACGAAGCTCCCGTGCATAACTTCATCGCTGAGGATGGCGTGCAGCACCAGGTGTGGAAGCTCAGCTATGGCACCTGTGTCGCGCTCGAAGGCCTGTTCGCAGAGAACGTCGAATGCGCCTACATCGCCGATGGGCATCACCGTGCGGCGAGCGCCTTCCGCGTCGGCCAGAAGCGTCGTGCTGCCAAACCAGAAGCCACGGGCGAGGAGAATTTTAACTGGTTTCTCAGTGTGCTCTTCGCTGGCGATGAGCTGAGCATACTGCCCTATAATCGTGCGGTGAAGGAACTCAATGGCCTGAGCCCCGATGACTTCGTCAGCAAAGTGGAGAGCATCTTCTCGCTCAAATACGCCACGATCAAAGAGCCCACCAAGCCCGGTCAGTGCTGCATGTACATGCAGGGGAAATGGCATACGCTGGAGTGGAAGACAGCGGCCAACGCCAGCCCCATCGACCAGCTTGATGTGAGCATCCTACAAGACCGCCTGCTCGCCCCTGTGCTCGGTATCAACGACCCACGCACCAGCAAAGGCATCGACTTCATCGGCGGCATTCGTGGCACCAGCGAGCTGGAAAAACTCGTCGATAGCGGAGCCGCCGCCGTGGCTTTCAGCATGTTCCCCGTCACGGTTGAACAGCTCATGTCAATCTCCGACGCTGGACAAATAATGCCGCCCAAGAGCACCTGGTTTGAGCCGAAGTTGCGGTCAGGGTTGTTTATTCATACGCTGGAGTAGCCAGAAATGCTCGCCCTCCTCGCTCTGATCTACCTCGGCATGCTCCTGCTGCTCGCCGTCGTCTCTGCGATGGAAACCGCCACATTTTCGGCACGCGATCTGCAACACACCGTTGCTGAGATGAAAAGCGGCACTTTCAAAGACTCCTTGCAGGGCATCCTGGCGAATCCTTTTCACCACCTGCACCGTACGCTGTTGGTCTCTGCCGCGCTTAATCTCGCCCTCGCGGCGCTGGGTTTATTCATCATCACGGGCTACCTCAAAGGCACAGGCATCAATCCTTGGCTGGCGGCCATCGCCTTGTTTCTCTTCAGTGTGCTGCTGGGCGATGTGCTGCCCAAGTTTATCGCCGTGCGCTCGCCCTCCACTGTGTTACTGCGTACTGCGGCCATCCTGCACCCGGTGCGCGCCGTGCTGGATCCGCTGACGGTCGCCGCCGAGCGCGCCAGCGATGCGCTGCTGCGACTGCTGGTGCCCAAGGGCATCAAAACCCGGCAACCCCTCACACGCGATGAACTGGAGACACTCATCGAAATGCGCGAGGAGCAAGGCAGCCTCGGTAGCTCCGAGGCGGCCATCATCCAGGAAATCCTGGAGATTACCGAGCTGACCGTGCGCGATTGCATGGTGCCGCGTGTGGACTTGCCGATGGTGGAGGACAAAGACCCCCGCGCTGAGATCGAGGCCCTGCTGGACAAAGCCACCACGCGCTTCGCCATCGTGCATGGAGCTACGCCCGACCTTGTGCTCGGCGTTATCGACATCCCTCAATGGCGCATGGCAGGCAGGCCCGAGTGGCGCGAGGCCTTACAACAGCCCATCTACGTGCCCGAGACCTTCGCGGCACTTGACGCCCTGCGTCAGCACCTCGGCAGCGCTGCGACCTGTGTGCTCATCGTTGATGAATACGGTGGCCTGGAGGGCATGGTCACCCAGGATGAAATCGTGGACTGGCTGCTCTACGATGCAGCGCCGTGGCAGGGCATCGCCGCCGAAGTCCGCGACACCGGCGATGGCCGCTACTACGCCGACGGCACCGCTCGCGTCGATCACATCGCCGACACGCTCGACATCACGATCGACGCGGGCGGCATCGACACCATCGGCGGCTTTGTTTTCAATCACCTCGGCTACCTGCCCAAACCCGGCGAGCGCGTCCAGCTCGACGGCTTCGAGATCAAAGTGCGGCGTGTCTCCCGGCATCGCATTCAGCAAGTCGAACTCAGAAAAACCTCGAACTCCGAGGCGCAAAAAGTGAAGATCGACAATCGAAGGTCGAAGCCTTCGCAGCGCGGCAAGAACTGAAGCACCGCCCCCATGCTTTTCCTGCTCTTCACCGCCCTCATCCTCTCCTTCCTGCTCTCGGGCATGGAGAGTGCCCTGCTCTCCGTCAGCCGCGTGCGGGTGCGCCATGCAGCGGGTGAGGATGACCTCGCGGCGAGGCGGCTCCTGCCCATGCTGGAGGATCGTGAAGGCCTGCTCGGTGCCGTCACAGTGGCCAACCACATCGCCAATGTCACCGCCTTCGGCTTGATCGCCTGGAGCCTCGTCAGCCAACTCGGCCCCTGGGGCTACGCCATTGCCTTCGCACTAGCCTTGCCCGTCTTCATCGTCGTGCTCGAGATGCTGCCCAAGACCCTATTCCGCCGCTTTCCCTACCGGGCACTGCGGCGGCTCCTGCCCTTGCTTGCCTTCATCGCCTTCTTTCGTCGCCCGTTTAAAGCCATGAGCGCTCTGCCCGTGCTCAATGAGGATGAGGCCAAAAAGAAGGCCCAGGGCAATCGCGATGACCTCAAGGCCCTCGTCGCCAGCATCGCCGAGCAGCGGCTGCTACCCGAGTCCGCCGCTCAGCTCATCCAGAGTGTGCTGGATCTGCGGCAGCTCACCGCCGCTTGTGTCATGGTGCCCATGGCTCAACTTGTCGCCGTCGGCGGCGAGGTGCCTGCCGTCACGGCATTGCGACTCGCACGGCAGCACAAGCTCATGGCCTTGCCCGTGCTGGCAGACAGCGCGGGCGGCGGCTACGTCGGCGTCTTCGACGCCAGCGCCCTGCCCGCGCACTTGCCGCAGGATCGACTCGTGCGCCAGCACATGCGCCCCCTGGAGGAGGTGGAAAGCAGTCTGCCTGCCCTCGCCGTTTTGCAGCGTCTGCGTCGCCGTGGCATCAGCCTTGCCCTCGTGCGCGATCATGCCTCCGCCTTGAAATCCGCCATCGGCATCGTCACCGAGGAGGATTTGGTTAGCGCCCTGTTGCCGGGCCGGTGACCCTCGGCCAATTCACGCGGGTATTTCTGCGAAATTCTTTTTTGAGACGCTGGGAAGCCGCGAAGCGTCTTGGAGTGCGCGTGCTTCAGCGCCGCTTGGGCAGAGTCGCGGGCAGAGTCGCGGGCAATGCCAGATGCGGGTGGTTGCCGCTTTTTTTGAATTTTTCGGCAGGAATACGGCAAGAAAGATAAATAATAAGGAAATTTTACCAAAATGAGTATAATTTTTGGAATGCCGAGAGGTTGAGCTTTTCTAGCCGCTCACTCTCCTCCTTGCCTGAAAACGCCTTCGCCCATGTTCCTCAAATCTCACACTCGCGAACTCTCCCTGGAACTCGCGGTGCGCAGTGGCTTTAGCCGCTGGGCACGGCGGCAGCATTCGGGCGAGGCTTGTATCCTGACGTTTCATGGCCTGAGTGATGGCTTGGGCGAGGAGGCACTGCTGCATACGGCGATGCATCCTCGGGTGGAGGTGTTTCGGGCGGTGTGCGAGCATTTGGCTGGGGACTACCATGTGGTGCCGCTGGCGGCGGCGCTGGCGGCGCAGGTGAATGGTAGGCCAGTGGCGGCGGGCACGGTGGCGCTGACGTTTGATGATGGGTATGCCTCGAACTATCGGCTGGCTTTCCCGGTGCTGCGTGAGCTGGGGCTGCCGGCGACGGTTTTTGCGACGACGGGGTTTCTGGATCGCTCGGTGCGGCTGTGGTTTCTTCGCTTGGAGTTAGCGCTGAGTGGCTCGCCTTTGCCGCGTGTGGTGACGACGTTGGCGGGGCGTGAGTTTGATTTTGCGCTGGGCTCGCGGCAGGAGCGCGTGGCGGCCTATGGCGCGCTGATTCCATTTTTGAAAGGGCTTGCCCAGGAGCAGGTGCCCGGCTTGCTGGATCAACTGGAGCTGGATTTACAGGTGGGCTCAGAGGCTTGGGTGGAGTCGCTGCCTGCGCCGTTGCAGCCGATGACGTGGGAGGAGGCGCGGGAGATGCAGGCGAGTGGGTTGATCGAATTTGGCGGGCACACGCACACGCATCCGATCCTGGGCCGCTGCTCGTTGGAGACGCAACGGGAGGAGATTTTTCACAGTCGCCTGCGCCTCAGTGAGGAGTTGGGCCGGGCTCCTGGGCTGTTTGCTTATCCCAATGGCAAGCGCGGGGACTACAACGATGGGACGATCCGGCTGCTGCGTGAGGCGGGCTACCGGGCGGGGTTTACGATGGAGCCTGGTTTTTTTATGCCGACGAATATCCTGCCGTATGACCTGCCGAGGTATGGCAATCCTTCGTCACTGAATGAGGTGGAGACGATGGCGTCGGGGAGCTTTGAAACGCTGCGCGGGTGGAAGCTGCGCTGGGGGTTGGCAAAGTGATGAATGCGGAAGGTTCCATGCCCAATGCCGAGGCGATGTGCGCGAGCCTTTCGCCCGCAGGGGCTATGGCTTCGGCTCGGGCTGGCGAACCTTCGCCGCGCACGGTGCTGCATTTCATTCCGACGATAGGCGGCGGTGGCGCGGAGAATTTCCTGCGCAGTCTGGTGCGGGCGATGGAGGGCAGTCGCTGGCGGACGGTGGTGGTGGCGGTGAGTGTGGGGCCGCATGGTGCCTTTGCCGAGGAACTGAGAGCGCTGGGCGCGACGGTGCATGATCTGGGCTGCACGGCGCTGCTAAAGCCAAGCGTGTGGCTGGGGCTGCGGCGGTTGATCGTGCTGGAGAAGCCGGATGTGGTGCAGACGTGGATGCACCATGCGGACTTTATTGGTGGCGTTGCGGCGTGGTCGGCGGGGGTGCGGCGTGTGGTGTGGGGGGTGCGAGCGACGGCGGTGCATCGCAATGCGGAGGACAGTGATTTCAAAGCGGCGCTGTTCGCAAAGGCGCTGGGCTGGGCGGCGAAGATTTTGCCCCGTACGATCATCGCGAACTCCACGGCGGCCATCGCGGTGCATGGGGCGATGGGCTACCCGGCGAGGAAGATGCGCTGGATTCCGAATGGGGTGAATGCGCAGCGCTTCACGCCGGATGCGGCGATGGGGGCTGCGACGCGGGCAGAGCTGGGCCTCGCGGCGGCGGTACCTGTGATTGGCTTTGTGGGGCGGTTCCACCCGGTGAAGGATTTGGTGCTGTTTTTCAAGGCAGCGGCGCGGTTGCAGGCGCGGCGCGAGGACGTGCATTTTGTGCTGTGCGGGGGGCTTGTGGATGAGCTTTACCCGGAAGCGCGGGCGGCTTTTGAAACGCTGCCGAGACGCGAGCAGGTGCGGTTTGTGGCATTTGGAGCGAGCACGCAACGGTACTACCCGGTGTTCACGATTTTCACCCTGTGCTCGGCATCGGAGGCGTTTCCGAATGTGGTGCTGGAGGCTCTGGCGAGTGCGGTGCCGTGTGTGACGACGGATGCGGGCGATTGCAAGCCGATGCTCGAAGGCCTGAGCGAGGTGGTGCCGATCCACGATGATGTGGCGCTGGCGCTGGCTTGGGAAAAGATGCTAGCGAAGCCCGCGCATGAACTGGCGGCGCTGGGTGAGCAAGGCCGTGAGCGAGCGGTGAATGACTACAGCATGGAACGCGCGGCGGCGCGGTTTGAGGAGGTGTACAGCGATGTGGCACGGCGCTGAAATCGGAGTGCTCGGGCGCATGACTCGCATGGCTTGGCAAAGCTGGGCGAGGGGTGTTTGCATCCAGGGAGAGGCGACCACGGATGAACACGAATGGGCACGAATGGAAGATGGGAAATCGGATTCGGAAATGGATCAAGCCTTCCCTATTGGTGTCCATCCGTGTTCATCTGTGGTTGGCCTGCCACTCATCTTTGCCCTACCCTTGCTCAGCTTCGCCATACGCCCCTTATTTGGCATTTTGGTTCTGCTGTTCGCCACCCCTTGTTTTGCTTCCGAGTTCACTCTCTGGGCTGCGCCAGCGATGGATCGAGTGATGCGAGATCAACTCGCGCCTTCGGCTTGGCAGCCGGAGATCAGCGCAGCACGCAATGAGTGGGAGTCGTTCCAGGTCATCATCTCTGGCGCACCGGAGGAGATTGGGAGTGTGGTCGTCACGGGCACGAGTTTGCAGGGGCCGGACGGGGCGATCATCGCCGCGCCGCGCTGCCTGCGGGAGCACTACGTGACGATTTCCAAGCCCTCGGAGTTGTCCTCCATGCCTGCGGGTGAGTACCCGGACGCGCTGGTGCCGCAGAGTTTTCCTTGGCAAAAGCTGCCTGCGACAGAGACGACTTCGCAGCCGTTTTGGATTGATGTGTTTGTGCCGTCGGGCACGCCGCCGGGCGACTACCGAGGCAGCATCGACGTGCGCAGCCCTGGGCGAAAGGTGAGCACGCTGGATTACACACTGCACGTCTGGTCATTCACGCTGCCGAAGGCTCCGGCGCTGCGCAGTTCGATGTTTATCGTGTGGCGTCGCATCGCCGAGATTCATGGGTTTAACCGGGAGGAAAGCACGGCGGCACCGAGGTTGCAAAGTATCCTGGATGACTACTACGACATGCTCGCGGAGCATCGCCTGTCGCCGCATGAAGTGTGGGCGACGTACCCGGATGCCAATGAGCCAATGAGCGAGGCGAGCAACGCCAAGATGGCGGCGGCGCTGCGGAAGCATTTACTGCAACGCCAGCCTGCGACGATCGGCCTGCCGCTGTGGTTCGACTGGCCGCTGGCCGATCCGCTGGGCAAGGATCGCGAGGCGGCGATGGACTATGTGGTGCGCTACTACCGGATGTGCGAGGCGGTGGGCTGCGCCGAGCGGTTGTATAAAATTTTTGGCGAGCTGGATGAGCCGAACACGGCTGAAAAGTACAAGCAGGTGCGGCAGTGGGGAAAGTTCTTCCAGGAGGTGCAGGCGAAGCATGGGGTGCGCATCCCGATGCTGGTGACGGAGGGGCCGAAACCACGCGATGAGGCCTGGGGCAGTCTCGTGGGTGCGCCTAGCATCTGGGTGCCGCATGTGAGCGAGGTGTGGAATGACAGCGAGGGGCCGAACGCGCCTAACCTGCTGGCGCAGCGTCGCGCGGCTGGCGATGAGTTATGGACGTATGTGGCGCTGATTCAGGCACCCGATGAGTGGAAGAAAATGCATGGCTGGCCAAAGCAACTGAGCGCTGGGCAGCCGCCGGTGTGGATCACGGATTACCCGCCGATGAATCACCGCATTTTGCCGTGGCTGATGCCGCTGCATGGTATCACGGGGTTCACTTACTGGGATACATCCAACTGGAAGGGCGGTAAGACATTCGACCCCTGGCAGAACAATGGCACCTACCCGCACGACAACGATGAGGTGTACAATGGCGATGGTTTCCTCATCTACCCGGCACGCCAGGAGACGCACGGCAGCGAAGGGCCAGTGGCGAGTATCCGACTCAAGTGGCTGCGCGAGGGCGTGGATGACTATGACTATCTGAGGTTAATCATGGATCGTGGGTTCACCCATTCTGCGCTGGAACTGGCCAAGCCCTTCGCACGCGGCTTCGGCGACTGGGATGATAACGTGCCAGCGCTCTACGAGGCGCGTGCCAAGCTGGCCTTGATCATCGAAAAACTGGGTGCCAAAAATGCCGCGCCGCGCTGATAGTTCTCACCTCGTCCTCCATCTTTTATTTTCACGCCTCCGATGCCCGCCACTCCGCCGATGTCCTACCGCCTGCGCCTCGTGCGCAGCGAGCCTGACTTCTTCGCCCTTGCGCCGCACTGGGACGCGCTGCTGGAGCGCTCGGCGACGCGGACGCCCTTTCTCACCTGGGACTGGGTGAGCCTGTGGTGGCGGCACTATGGCCAGGGTAGCCAGCTTACTTTTGGCGTGGTCGATGACCCTACAACGGGGCTTCCCGTGGCGATTGCGCCGCTGATTATTGGCAAGGAAACTACGGGGCCACGGCGGTATCTGCGCCATCTCACGTTCATCGGTTGCCTGGGCAGCGAGGCCTCCCAGGGCATGGATTTCATCGTGCCCCGCGAGCTGGAGGCGGCGCTGGTGCCGCTGCTGTGCGAGACGTTTCAGCGGACGCGGGGTGAATGGGATGTGATTCACTTGCCGACGTTGCACGAGGAGTCGCCGCACCTCGCGCCGATACGGGCGGCGCTCGCGAGGTTTTCAGCCAGCGGCGAGCGCACGGGGAGGCAGTCTTGCTACTTAATGACGCTGCCCGCGAGTTGGGAGGAGCAGGTGGCGGCGTGGAAGAGCAAGGAGCGCGTGATCTACCGCACGAAGTGGAAGAAGATGCTCGAACAGCATGAGGGCCGCGCGTTGCAAGGTGGCGTGGATTTGCCATGGCACGCGGCCTTTGACGAGTTATGGCGTGTGCATGAGATGCGCTTTGAGGGCCAGCACAGTGTGTTTTTGAATGATCGCATGAAGGCGTTTCATCGCGACCTCATCGAGCGCTGGGCACCGCTGGGGCGGATTCTTTTGCCGTTGCTGGAGTTGGATGGGAAGGTCGCTGCCGCACGTTATGGCTTCGCCTACGCGGGCAAGTACTGGAGCTACCAGGCGGGCTATGACTTGAAGTATGGCAACCTCTCGGTGGGCAAGCTCTCGCTCGGTTGGACGACGCAATGCGCCATCGAGCACGATCTGCGCGAGATCGACCACTTACCCGGCGAGGAGAGCTACAAGGAGCAATGGTCCACGCATAAACGACGGGTGGTGCATCTGGAGGCTTTCAACCCGCTGAGTCCGCGCGCGGTGATGTTCCGCGTGCTGCGCAAACTGAAGCGTAAGAGCAGCCCAGCGCTGCCGACACCCACTGCTGCCGCTGACCCCCCAGCCTAGCGAATGAGTGCTGAGCCTGACAGTTTGACCTTCAGGTCGTGGAGGGTGAGAAGGACTTCCTCGCGCGCTGTTCTGTGCCTGGAAGCCTTTAACCCCTGCAGCCCGCGAGCCCTTGCTTTCAGGCTACTGCGCAAAGCGCGGCGGAAACTGCGCTTGCCCTGATTAGGGCACTCATTTTGGATTTAAAGATTGCTCATGTTTTCCCCAGCATCCAAGTCGGTTCCACTCAATCGCCTTGCCAGAACAAGCGACCCGGACACGGCACCAAGCCCCTGATGAATAACTTCGACTACCTCGTAAAGCTTTGCGCCGATAGGCAGCAGACCACGCCGAGCGCCCGCTTCCTCGACTATGGCTGCGGTGCCGCACAGATCGTCGAGCGCGGTGTGGCACGCGGCCTCGACTTCCATGGTTGCGACCTGTTTTACGAAGGCGGTGACTACAGCAGCGAAGTGCCTGAATCACTTCGCCAAGCCAACCGCGTGCAACGCATGGAAGACGGCAAGACGCCTTACCCTGCCGCGCACTTCGACGCCATCGTGAACAACCAAGTCATCGAACACGTCGCCGATCTGGACGCGATGCTGCGCGAGATGAAGCGCCTGCTGAGGCCCGGCGGTGTCGTGCTCTGCATCTTCCCGCATCACGAGGTCTGGCGCGAAGGGCACTGCGGCATTCCTTTTTTGCACTGGTTCCCCAAGGGTAGCGAGCCGCGCATCTATTACGCCTTCGCTTTGCGTTGCCTGGAGCTGGGCTTCTTTACCGGTAAAAAAACGCGCTGGCAGTGGGCTGCGGACTTCTGCCAGTGGCTCGACCAGTGGACGCACTATCGCAGCCAGGCACAGATTCACGCGGCATTCGCCCTGCATTTCTCCCAGCTCAGGCATCTTGAGGCCGACTTTCTCGACCAGCGGCTGGAGCGGCTCGCCCCTGTGCTGAGATTTATACCCGCGTGGGCCAAAGCTCTGTTCGTGCAAAAAATGGCCGGACTCGTTCTCGAAGCTCGGGTGTGATTTCCCACCTGCTAATCCAAATCCAGCTCGGGCTTGAAGTCGGCGGCATGATAGGAACTGCGCACCAAAGGCGCACTGGCGACGTGGCGGAAGCCTTTCTTCAGCGCGATCTGCTTGTAGTTCTCGAAGGTGTCCGGGTGAATGTAATCGACCACGGGCAAATGATTGGGCGAGGGGCGCAAATACTGGCCGAGGGTTAGCACAGTCACGCCATGCTCGATGAGGTCGTCCATGGCTTGGAATAGCTCCACCTCCGTCTCGCCAAGGCCGAGCATGAGGCCGCTCTTGGTGGCGCAGCGGTTGCCGAGTTCGGCGGCCATTTCCTTGGCACGGCGCAGGACGTGCAGGCTGCGCGCATACTTGGCGCGGCTGCGCACGAGCGGGGTCAGGCGCTCGACGGTTTCGAGGTTGTGATTGAAAATGTGCGGACGCGCTTTCATCACGGTGAGCAGTGCGTCGTCTTTGTCGTTAAAGTCGGGCACGAGGATTTCGATGGTGATCTCGGGCCGCTCGGCACGCACCGCTTCGATGGTCTGCGCGAAGTGCTCAGCTCCACCGTCGGCCACGTCGTCGCGTGCGACGGCGGTGATGACGATGTGGTTCAAATTCATGCGCTTCACCGCCTGGGCGACGCGCTGAGGTTCATCGGCCTCCAGGGCAAAAGGCTTGGCGGTCTTCACCGCGCAGAAGCCGCACGCGCGGGTGCAGCGGTCACCTGCGATCATGAACGTCGCGGTGCCCTGGCTCCAGCACTCCCAGCGGTTCGGGCACTGGGCTTCCTCACACACGGTGTGCAGTTTCAGGTCAGAGATGAGCGCCTTGGTGCTCCAAAAGACAGGATCACGCGGCAGCTTCACGCGAATCCAGTCGGGCTTTTTGTCTTTGTGGAGGGCGGGGTCGAGCGTCTGCTTCATGGGGTGGTGGATGTGGCGGATGATGGGGTAAAAGGCAAGAGGCAAGAGGCCGCACCCCAGCCATCGTTGGCTCTTGCCTCCAGCCTGCTGCTTTGCTTTACTCCGCTCCTCTTATGAAACCCTTCTCCACACTTTTGGCCGTCATGACCCTGGGCATGGCTAGCCTCATCACCGCATCCGCCCAGGAGGCAAAACCCGCTACTGAAACCAAAACCGAGACCAAATCTGAAACTGTGAAAATTACTTTTGAAACCACCAAAGGCACCATCGAACTCGAACTGGACGGCGCTGCTGCTCCTATCTCCACCAAGAATTTTGTCAGCTACGTGAAGAAGGGCCATTTCGACGGCACCATCTTCCATCGCGTGATCCCCAACTTCATGATCCAAGGTGGTGGCTTCACTGCCGACATGAACCAGAAGCCTACGGATGCGCAGATCAAAAACGAGGCGACCAACGGCCTCAAAAATGTGCGTGGTGCCATCTGCATGGCCCGCACCAGTGTGGTGGACAGCGCGACGTCGCAGTTCTTCATCAACGTGAAGGACAACGACTTCCTCAACTACTCCGGCCCCTCGAACTACGGCTATGCGGTGTTCGGCAAAGTGACCAAGGGCATGGATGTGGTGGATGCCATCGTCAGTGTGCCCACGACGAACAAAGGCGGACATGGCGATGTGCCCGTGGAGCCGATCACCATCACCAGCGCCAAGATCGCTGAGTAGCGTGTTGAGTTGAGTGTTGAGCGTCTGAATTCACCAGTTCGATATTCGTCATTCCACCTCCGCCAGTCTCTCCATCGCGAGAGGCTGGCTTTTTTGTTTGTAGGCATCGCTAGCCACACGCATCCATAGCCGCTCATGCGCCGCATCATTATCTGGACTAGCCTCATCGCACCGCCGCTGGCTGTGGTGGCAGGCTGGCTGCTCGGCTGGCCGTGGGCCGTGGCGCTGCTGTTGCCCGCAGGGCTGCTCTGGCTGGGGGCCACGCTGGTGCCGAGATGTGCGTGGTGGGGGCCGCAGATGAGCAGCTTCCAGTCGAGGCATCGCGAGGTGTTGCTGACCTTCGATGATGGCCCCTGCCCAAATGACACGCCGAAGGTGCTCGACATGCTGGATGAAGCCGGGGCCAAGGCAGTGTTCTTTATCAATGGCCGAAAAGCGCGAATGCACCCGCTGCTGGTGAGAGAGATCGCACAGCGTGGCCATGCCCTGGGCTGCCACACGATGACTGACCCCGTGCGCTGGTGGTGGGCCTACACGCCAGCACGCCAGCGCAACGAGATCAAGCTGTGCCTCACTGCGCTAGAGCACGCGGTGCCAGGCTGCGTGGTGACGTGGTGCCGCACGCCGGCGGGCATGAGAAATCACTGGCTGCATGGCATCCTCGCCGAGCACCCTTTGCAACTCATGGCGTGGTCGGCGAGCGATGGTGAATGGCACTCCCGCGATGAAGAGAGCACACTGATCGCACTGAAGCGTGACATCGACAAAGGTAGCATCGTGCAACTGCACGAGGGTCGCGTGGCTCCTGATGGCTCGTCGCGATTGATCCCAGTGCTGGAGGAACTGCTCTTCTGGCTGAAGGCCCAGAGCTATGAAATCGGGGCGTAACTCGGGGTCAGCGTAGCCTTGGCCGTGAGGCCGGGGTGGGTGGTGTTTTCGTTGCACACAGACTACACCACGCTCCCTGCAGCATCGGCGGCGGCCTCTTCGCCAATCTGATCCATCACAATGCCAGCAGCCAGTCTGCCACTATAAAGCTCGATGGTTCGGCGGGCGATGATGTCGATGACCGCAGGTTGCAGCGCACGCACCGCGACATTCGACACGGCGACGGTGGCCCACATGAGTGGCGACTTGTAGCGCACCACTTGGAGGAGAGGGAGGATGCGTTTGTACCACTTGCTGGCGTGTTTGAAGGTGTTGCTCTGCATCATTTGCTTGCCCTTATTCCAGGCGTCGATGGCGGTGTTGGCACTCACATCGACGAGACGGCCCACCGTGCGAGTTTGCAAAAAATTGGCGATGTCCTCGGCAGCGAGATGCACCGCGCGGGTGAAATGGCTGAGCCCTGGCGAGAGCAGTGGCCTGGGTTCGGCGGGGTAATAGATGGCGGCAATCTCGCGGACGAGCCTGGGGATTTCTGAGACGACAGGCTCGATCCATTCGGGATTGAAGTTTCTTTGCCAGCGCAGCCTCGCCTTGCAGTCGGTGACGGCGCGTTGGGCATCCTCATCCTTGTCGCTGCCATGCAGCGCACGCAGGGCGTCCTCGGTCGCCTGATTCGCAGCCTTGATCTCAGTAAGGAAGCGCAGCCCCTGCCACACCGCGATAATGCCGATGCCAGCGACGAAACCTGCAAAAAAAATGAGCGCGGAGTGCATAGAAGGGAGACTGGCGGCTTCAGTGTAGCGACGGATGCTTGATCTTCATCCGCAAACTTGGCTGCATCGTACGGCTTATCGCCCCTCCATTCGCGTCCACAGCCCCGTTTCCCAGTCAAACGACTCCACTGCGCTGAACGCCTTCTTATAGTCGTAGTGGCTGGGAGCCTGCGTCGCGTAGCCGTGGTAGAGCCAGCGCAGGGCGTGCTGCTGCGCGTATTCGAGTTCCTTCAGCATCGTGTAGGTGCCCAGGCTGCGGTCGGCAAAATCGGGGTCGAAGATGGCATACACACTCGACGCCGCTTTATCGCCCACATCCATGAAGCTGACCGCAATCAGCCTACCCTGGAAGGTCACACGCTGGGCGAGGCACACACACGGCGTGTCGCCAGGGCTGTGGCTGAAAAAATTGTTTAGCGACTCCGGCACGTTGTCGGTGAAGCGCTCGCAATGCCGGGTGAACATCGCGTGGATTTCATCATCGAACTCCGCCACAACGAACTCGCTCACCACGTCCTCGTTGCGCCGCAGCACCCGACGTTGGCTTTTGCTGAGACGAAACTCTGGCACGTCGATGCGCAGCGGCGTGATGTAGTGATGCTCAGCGCCCATCTCCGTCTCGCTGTATCGGTAGAAGACGATGCCCTGATGCCTCCAGCCAGCGGCCCACAGACGATCCATCATCTCAGCAGGCACCTGACGCGCCGCGAAGACATCGTCGATCTTCTCCCGCCCATGAGGAGCGTCGTTAGCGCCTTGGGCATCCGATTCAGTTTCGATCATGGGTTCGTGGCAGTTTGGGCCGTTGTTTCGACTGGCACCAGGGCTTTGGCAAGCTCATCAAATTTCAAGCTCTCCGAAGCCATGGGTGGTGGCAAAACGCAGCGCATGATCGTCACCAGTCACGCTAAATCTCCCCATCGTGGTTGCACCCTCTATCATCGCGGCACAAAGGTAGCCGCTCCAGTCATGCGCCACCTCCGCCTCAAACTCTCCGACCTGCTCGACCTCGCTGGCCAATCGCCAGCGGATTGCACGACGGATGACGCAGAAGTGAAAGCCCTGGTCAGGCGGCAGTTCAGCTTCCTGCCGCAGCCGCTGGCCATCACCGTCGAGGGCGA
Organism: Verrucomicrobiota bacterium; assembly: GCA_031411235.1. Lineage (GTDB taxonomy): Bacteria > Verrucomicrobiota > Verrucomicrobiia > Verrucomicrobiales > Verrucomicrobiaceae > JANOAR01. The sequence continues at coordinate 23,267 of JANOAR010000215.1, forward strand.
CGAGGTGCTCATTGAGTTCCAGGAAGAACCCGCCACCGCCCAAGCCGAAGCCCTGCGCCTCGCGCAAAAAGGAACCAAGCGAGCCGCCGAAGGGGACTATGCCAAGGCCATCGAAAGCCTGAATCGTGCGCTCAAACTCCAGCCCTCGCTGCACAGCGCTCGGCGCGATCTCGCCATGGCCTACGTCGAACTCGGCGATATTGAAAACGCCACCCATCACCTCATCGAAGTCCTGCGGCTCGACCCCACCGACGCGTGGCATTGGGTCGTGCTGGGCAACCTCTACGTCGGCCCCAAGAACGACCTCGACACTGGCGAAAAATTCCTGCGCAAGGCGCTTGCCTTGAAGCCCGGCGATGCGTGGGCGCTCAACAGCCTCGCCACCCTTTGCCTCAAGCGCGGCAACAACGCCGAAGCCCTGCAACACTACCAGCAGGCCCTCGCCGCCAACCCCCAGTTCGCTAGCCCCTACCTCGGCGAAGCCCAGGCCCTCGCCGCCATGCAGCGCCTGTTCCAGCAGGGCCAGCTCCAGGATGCCCGCAGCCAGAGCGTCTTCGCCAATGCCCGCCAGCTCTATCTTAAGGGCACATCCGGAAACTCAAAAACCGCCTCCAAACTTGATCAAAGAGTGGCGCGGAGCCGGAAGATGAGGCAAGCAGGAGCGTGGCAAGTTTCATCCCCTTCGGCAGCCCAGGACTCTTTGATGAGTTCGTTCAAACCCTTGATGTCGCAGCCTTCGAGACGCCCTTGATGCGCGTGGGCAAGCTGGTGCGATGGGAGGTCTTTGCGCCGCTGATCCAAGGTGCCGTCACTCGCGAGCCCAAAAGTCCCGGCGGCAGGCCGCGCTTCCATCCCATGCTCATGTTCAAG
>JANOAR010000216.1:0-50913 GCA_031411235.1 Verrucomicrobiota bacterium
CCAACCAACCAATCGCGCCGCTATTGGCCCGAGACCGCCCGCCAGCCCCAGATTGGGACATCGTGGCTCCCGGCGGCGGCTCAATTTGACGCCTGCTCAAGCAACATCAACCCAATGGCAAAAGCGGCGTTCGGGTTAAAAGCTCACTCAACTCAAAATCTATCGCGGTTCATTTGCGACGACACCGCCTAGCAGGAAGCTTTCCAGCACTGAGTTTCTGCGGAGCCTGATGGGGCGCGAAAATGCTTGCCGTTGCAGCCACCTTCACGCATCGGGTGAGTCTATGTTTTGGTGCGAACAACTGGTAGAAAAGCTCGATGGCCCTCAGATCATTAATGACTCAAAGACTCCGTCTGGCAGGGCTCATGTGGGAGCCTTGCGTGGCCCGCTGATTCATGACGCCATTTTTCGCAGCTTGAAGGCCAAAGGCACGCCCGTGCGCTTCCTGTTCGGCTGCGATGATTATGATCCTGTGGACGAGATCCCGTATGGCGAGGCAGAGCACTTCGAGCAGTATCTCGGGGCTCCCCTTTGCAATGTGCCGCCGCCGCCTGGATCAACGGCTACCGACATGGCCGATCACTTCATCTCGGAGTTCTGGGGCATCTTCAAGGAGCTGGGCATCGAGCCGGAATTCTACCGGATGCGCGATGTCTATCGGTCGGGTCAGTTCAATGAGATGATCGATGTGATCCTGCGCCATGCCCATGTGGTGCGCCGTGTTTACAAGGAAATCAGCGGGGCGGAGCGTGCGGATGATTGGCATCCCTTCCAGGTGATCTGTGAAAAGTGTGGCCGCATCGGCACCACGGTGGTCTCGGGCTACGACGGCAAGGAGGTGACCTACACCTGCCGCCCGGACTTGGTGAAGTGGGCGCGTGGTTGCGGCCACAAGGGCAAGATGTCGCCCTTCGACGGCGGCGGTAAGTTGCCCTGGAAACTCGAATGGTGTGCCAAGTGGAAAACCTTCCCTGTGACGATCGAAGGAGCGGGGCAAGACCACAGCACCAAGGGCGGCTCGCGCGATGTAGCCATCGCGTGCTTGCGCGAAATTTTCGGCGATCAACCGCCGCTCAACTGCCCCTATGATTTCTTCCTGATCGGTGGCGCAAAGATGAGTTCATCGAAGGGACTGGGCGTGTCCGCACGCGGGATGACGGACTTTTTGCCCCCCGAGGTGCTGCGGTTCCTGATGATCCGCACAATGCCGAAGCACTTCGTCAACTTCGACTCGTCCGAGACGCACATCATCAAGGTCTTCAATGAGTTCGACCGCTACCATCACCGTTACTTCCACGATCCCAAAATCACTGCCGAGGAGAAGCGTGTCTATGAGTTGGCGCGAGTCTCGGTAGAGGAGGATCACTGGGTCGCTGACTTCCAATTGATCACCGCCCTGGTGCAGATGCCTCACTTGGACGCTGTGGCTGAGCTGGAGAAGCGCAAGGGCTCGCCCTTCACCGTGCTCGACCGCAAGCACCTCGATCTGCGGATGCGTGCGGCACGCTACTGGATCGAAAACTACGCTACCGAAGAGGAGAAGACGCGCCTCCAGGATACCCTGCCCGAGCGGGCGCAGGAACTCTCTGCCACGCAGCGAGCCTTTCTCCAAATACTTGCCGAGCTGCTGCCAGGCACGGTGTGGGAGAGCGATGCGCTCCAGGTCTGTGTGTTCAACGCGGCACGTCTCGCGCCCATCGACCAGCCGAGTGCTTTCAAAGCCATCTACCGAGTCCTGTTGGATCGCACCAACGGGCCCAAAGCAGGCAACCTGCTGTCGTTCTTGGATCGTGATTTCGTCGTCCGTCGCTGCGCCGAGCTGCCTGTGGACAAGGCTACTTTCTGGCAAGAAAGCAGCATCAGTGTGGAAGCTTTTGAGCAGTGGCTGGCGAAGGAAAAAGACCGTGTCACAGCCCTTGCCGTCGCGTTTGATTTCCTCACGCAGGGGAGTGAGCCAAGCCTGGGTGTCATCGAGTTTTCCGCCACCCTCACGGATGGGAAAACCTATCGCAAGCGAGTGCCGTGCAAGACTGCCGAGGAAGGGCGCGAGTGGATCGCGACGCTTGCGGGGCAGTGCCTCGTGGCGATTACTTCTTAATCAGCTCAAAGTGCTCGACTCTCGCCCCTGGCAGGGCGTCGAGGGCGGGCGCTAGGTCTTCATTTTCTAGGCGGGCGGGCTCCAGGCGGTAGCGGGCTTCGGCGGACTCGGCGTGCAGGAGCAGGGCGATGAGTTCGGTGAGTTGGGTCGCGTCGGTGATGGGCAGCTCAGCACTCGAAACACGCTCGCCTTTGCCACCAGGGAGTTGGAGGACGAAGGCATTGGCCCGGCGCACGGACAAACTCTCGCGCAGGGCGCGCTCCATGTCGCGCAGGCCAGCATCGCGGTCAGCATCGGTGACCTCGTCGTCCATGGCGTGTTGTTCGCCGGGGGCTTTGCGCGTGTGTGGCGTGTAGAGCGTCTCGAGTCCGCCGGGGATGCGGGTCTCGGGCAGGCGCAGCGAGGGCAGCTCGGGCAGAGTCCAGGGGCTGCTGAGGCGCTTGCCCGTGAGGTGGCGATTGACCTGCTGGAAGAAGGCTCCAATCTCGCTGCGGCGCTCGCCGGTGACGTCCTGCAAGTAGCGGAATCGAGCCAGTGAGCGGCGGGTGAAGTCGGCGGTGCGGCGGTCGATCTCATCGGCCATCGGCAGCACAAGTTCGATAAGGTAGGCCAGCTCGTCGAGGCGCTGGCGCACGGCGACTACGGCAGAGTCGGCGGCCATACCAGGGCAGCGGCGAAGCTGCTCCTGAGTCATCTCGGCCATGGCCGCGCCGTCGTTGAAGAGTCGGTCGCCGATGCGCCGCACGGCCTCGGGCAGGCGGATGGGCAGGCGTGCGCGAACTAGCTCCGCATAGGCACCGTGGCCGATCTGGTCGGCGTAGTCGTTAAAGACCAGCGAGAGATTGCCGCGCAGTGTGTCTTGGTCGAGCTGGGCACGGGTGAGGCGCTGCACGGTTTTTTGCATCGTGCGCAGTTCGCCGATGCCGGCGCGGGTGTTGTCGAGACAGGCTTCGACGGTTTGTAGTGGCTGCTCGGTGAGCTGCTCTTCATTGGCCAGCATGGCGCAGACGGCGACCAGCTTGTCGGTGAAGACGACCGCTCCAGGCTTGGCGATCTGCCGCAGGGTGGCGATCAATGTGGAGCCGTGGGCGTCAAAGTAGAGGCGGCGGCGCCAGTCCTTGCGCGGTGGTTCCTCCAGCCAGCGGCAGCGGGTGAGGTAGTCCAGGACGCGGCGGGCGAGGTCGCGATGCTGGGCGGTGGGGCCAGGGCTGGGTGCGATGACGCTGCCCGTGCCGGTGGCGGTGACAGTGCTGGGTCTGGCTGTCTGCGTGGGCTCGTCTTCTTCAAACTGATACTCGGGGTGCTTGCCGAGCACGTCCAAGATGATCTCGATGGCGTCCTGTCGCTCGATGCCATCGGGCCGCGCCGAGGCTTCGCGATCTAGGGCGTCGAGCACATCGACATAGGTCGGTGCGCTGCGGCCTGTGAGGACGCGAAAAAACGCGGGGTCACGGACTTCGTGGTAGAGGCTGGCAGAGAGAAGGTCGGACACCGATGGAGGATAAAAAATATTAGACTCCAGGCACCTTGAAGTAGCCGCAGTAGGCCGCCACGACGCCGAGGAGCAGGGCGATTTTTACCACGACAGGAGCGGGGATGATGCCGCGCTTGGAGAGCACGGGCAGGGCACCGAGGGCGAGCCAGATGGCGTACATGACGAGGATGAAGGGCGAGGTGTAGGACAGGCCGCTAGCGGGAGCTGCTGCCTTGGTCTTGGCGATGAAGCCGAAGCCTGTGATGAGCAGCACCAACAGGCCTGTGCCGTGATACATCATGGCCCTGCGACGCGAGGCATTGTCGCCTCCAGTGAGGCCGCCGAAGCCCAGGAAAAGCAGGATCACGCCGACGACGTGGAGGAAGTGGTAGGTAGCAGGAGTCATAGCCTGCATGTTTGTCATGGAGGCGGGGCAAGGGGAAGCGAAAAAAGGCTCTGCGACGAGGAAGATTTTTTAGCGGGTGTGCTACACACCTTGGGGGGCAGGTAGCTGGCTAAGCGGTGTCTTCGCAATGAGCTGCCGGAGGTATAAGGGGCAAGGTTCAAGGGGAGTGCCCTCGGGTGTGCTCTTCGTAGCTGGGCTGTGGTTTTGAATTCAAGCGCGAAGCCACTCCCCTTATCCCTTGCTCCTTATCCCTCTCTGCTTGCTTTGCGCTAGTTCAACGCAGCGGCTACCTCGAGATCGTCAGCACCGCGCAGCTTGAGCACGCGGAGGATGGCGTCTTCGATGAGGTTGTTGGGGCAAGAGGCTCCCGCAGTGATGCCGACGACGATGGGTTCGCCGCTGGCAAGCTTTTGCGTGTAGCTCTGCTTCTCGGTCTTGGCGTGCAGGTCGAAGTGGATGATGTCCTCCAGCGACTTGAGGCACTCGGCATTGCGGATGAAGAAGGTGGGCAACTGCTGCTCGCCGATCTCGACGAGGTGGGTGGTGTTGCTGCTGTTGTAGCCACCGACGACGAGGAGCACATCCATGGGTTTTTTCAGCATGTCGAAGAGCGCGTCTTGGCGCTCTTGCGTAGCTCCGCAGATGGTGTCGAAGACTTGATAGTTTTGCTTGGCCAGCTCGGCACCATCGCGGTCGAGCACAGCCTGCTGCACGCGGCGTTGCACTTCCTCGGTCTCGCTTTTCAGCATGGTCGTCTGGTTGGCCACGCCGACGCGGGTGAGGTGCAGGTCGGGGTCAAAACCTTCGCTGTGGACGTCGTTGAAGCGCTGCAAAAAGGCGGCGCGGTCGCCGCCGTTGCGCATGTAGTCGCAGACGTAGTCGATGTCGCCGAGGGTGAGCACGACGAGGTAGTGGCCGCGGCCATCATCGCCCATGGCTCGCGATGAGGTGGCGCGTGTCTCCTCGTGAATGGCCTTGCCGTGGATGATGGAGGTGACGCCTTGTTTGGCATAGTTGCGCACGCGTTTCCAGACGCTCATGACGTCGCCACAAGTGGTATCGACGACCATGCAGCCGCGCTCGGCGATGAGTTTCATCAGCCGCGTCTCGGCCCCAAAGGCGGGCACGATGACCACATCTTCACTGCTGAGCGTGGCTACCGTGGCCTCCTGGGCTCCGAGGGGGATGCTGACGATGCCCATCTCGGTGAGTTGGCGGTTCACCTCGGGGTTGTGAATGATCTCGCCGAGGAGATAGACCTTGCGCTGGTCGAAGACCTTGCGGGCGGCATAGGCGAGGTCGATGGCGCGCTCGACGCCGTAGCAAAAGCCGAAGTCCTTGGCGAGGCGGATGGTGGTGTTCCCGACGGTGATCATGCCGCCGCGTGCCTTGAGTTTTTCAACGACGGGGCTTCGGTAGTGGCTCTCTACCTCGGCCTGCACACGCTCCATGACTTCAGGAGTGCGGACGTTGACGCGGCGGGATTTGTCGGGGGCAGTGGACATGGGCAGTCAGCTAGTTCTTGAACATCTCGCCCTTGTACTGCGCGTCGTGGAAGACCTGGTCGCTCATCATGTAGCTGTTAGGTGGGTCAGGCATGGTGGAGTCGTCCAGCACGGGCAAGTCCTTGCCCACGGTGGCATCCTCGGGCTGTGAGGAGGAAACATTGAGCGGAGTGCCAACACGAACCATGGCGAAGAATTTCGCCGCTGCCATCTTCGGCAGGCGCACGCAGCCGTGGGTGCAGGGGTAAGGCTTCACAAAGCCAACGTGAATGCCAAAGGCCGACTTGAACTCGCACCAGAAAGGCATCGGATACTCGCCATAGCTATGGCTGCGACGCTTGGCTTCTTTGCTATAAATGGTGTGGTTGCCAGCGGGTGTGTTGTGGCCGGGGGTGCCCACACTGCAAGGTGTTGCGAGCAGAACCTTGCTGCCTTCCATGACGTACAAGCGCTGGGCACCAGTGCTTATTTTCACCCGCACAGCGGCTGGGTTCATCGGGCGCGTGGCGGGCGGATCGAAGGTGGTGGAGTAGCGGGCTCCACCGCTCTTGATGGATTTACAACTGGTCAGGCCTGCCGCGATGCAGGCGGCGATGGCGAGGGTGAGGCGTCGGATGATGATGATACGATTCATGGGGCTGGCCTCCTAGCACATGTTGCTGTGTTCTCCAGCACGGAGTTTTGCCCTTCATTGCCTGTGGACTGTATCAGCGGCGTTTGGAGGAATAGCTAATACATGAGTTTGTTCTTTGCTCCATGAGGCACCATGTTATGCTTTACCCCCCTATTTGTGCCATATTCAGCCTTCTCTGCTGTGCCTTTGGTCGCCCAGCGCGACCAGTGGCGGCAGCTTGTTTAGATTCGGCGACGGTTTTCGGCATTGCCCATGAGTGTGCCTTTTTACTCCAACTGAGACCATGATCGTACTCGGTATCAACGCCTACCACGGCGACTCCTCTGCCGCCATCGTGCGTGATGGTCAAGTGCTCGCCGCCGTCGAGGAAGAACGCTTCCGCCGCATCAAACACTGGGCGGGACTGCCCACGGAGTCGATCAAGTTTTGCCTGGCTGAAGTGGGGATGAAATTTGGCGACTTGGAGCATGTCGCGATCAATCTGAACCCCAAGGTTAACCGCGCCAAACGGCTGATGTTCCTATTAAAGACGCGGCCCGATTTTAGACTCGTGGCCGAGCGATTAAAGAAGCGCGCAAAGACCCAAAGCCTGCGCGATTCGCTCGCCGCAGCCTTCCCCAACGAGGTAATGAAGGCGCAGGTGCATCACATCGAGCACCATCTCGCGCACATCGCTTCAAGCTACCTGTGCAGCCCCTTTAAAGACGCCGTCAATGTCTCGGTCGATGGCTTCGGCGACTTCGCCAGCGCCGCCTGGGGCATGGGTACCGATGGCCGCATCGACATCGAAGGGCGTGTGTATTTCCCGCACTCGCTGGGCATGTTTTATTCCGCGCTCACGCAGTACCTGGGCTTCCCGCACTTCGGCGACGAATACAAAATCATGGGCCTCGCGCCCTACGGCGAGCCGAAGTGCCTCGATAAAATGCGCCAGATCGTGCAGGTGCAGAGCGATGGCTCGTTCAAGCTCGGTCTCGACTACTTCCGCCATCATCGCGAAAACGTGCCCTACACCTGGGACAACGGTTCGCCCGAGGTCGGCACCTTATTTGCTCCCGCGCTGGAGGATTTGCTCGGCCCAACACGCAAAAAAGATGAGCCGCTGGAGCAGAAGCATCGCGACATGGCCCGCAGCATCCAGGCGATGTATGAGGAAGCCTTCTTCGCGCTGGTGAACAAGCTGCACGAACGCCATCGCTGCGACAACCTCACCCTCTCCGGCGGCTGTGCGATGAACAGCGTGGCTAATGGCAAGGTGACGCGCCAAAGCCCTTTCAAACAGCTCTATATTCAAAGTGCCGCAGGCGATGCCGGCGGTGCCATCGGTGCCGCACTCGTAGCCGCCCAGCAGCTCGGCGAAACCAAGCGTGCCCACATGGCCCACGCCTACTGCGGCCCCGAATACAGCGAGGCCGAGATTAAGGCGCTGCTGAATAAAGAAGCGGCACGCATCAAAGCAGAAGGTTGCCAAGTGACTGAGTTCCAAAACATGGACAACCTCTGCCGCGCTACCGCCCAGGCCATCAGCGAAGGCAAAGTCATCGGCTGGTTCCAAGGCAAGTTAGAATGGGGCCCACGCGCCCTCGGCAATCGCTCCATCCTCGGCGACCCCCGCCGCGCTGACATGAAGGACATCCTCAATTTGAAGATCAAGCGCCGCGAATCCTTCCGCCCCTTCGCCCCCTCCATCCTGCGCGAGGAAGTCCCCGCTTGGTTCGAGAGCGATGCCGATGTGCCTTTCATGATGCAGGTCTTCCAAGTGCAGCCGCACCAGCGAGCCATCATCCCCGCCACCACCCACGCCGATGGCTCAGGCCGCCTGCAAACCGTGCATCGCGACACCAACCCCCTGTATCACAAACTCATCTCCTGCTTCAAAGAACTCACCGGCGTGCCCATCGTGCTGAATACCTCGTTCAACGAAAATGAACCCGTCGTCTGCCGCCCCGAGGAAGCGCTGGACTGCTTCCTGCGCACCAAAATGGACGTGTTAGTGCTCGGGAGTTGGATGGTGCGGAGATGATCAGAAGTCGCAACAACCATGCCAGTCCTGCCATCGTGGAAGACTCTGCCAGCCATGCAGTCATACGTACAGGGCTTGCCCATGGCCACCAAGTCTGGCGAGCCACGAGCGCCGCACTCCTGCTCGACGGACAACAACCTGACCGTCCTCGCCCATTACTTTGCCGCACTCAACCCGCAGCAAACCCTGGAGATCGGGCTAGGCTTCGGAGCCTCCGCCACCCTCCTGCTCTCATTGCATCAGCAAGCAGGCGGTAATGACCGTCGCCACCACGCTGTTGATGCCTTTCAACACGAGTTGTGGGGCAATGCCGCCCTACTGCATCTGAAAGACTCCGGCCTCGACACGAGTCTAAGTTTCCACAGTCAGCTCTCAGCAATAGTGCTGCCCAAGTTAATGGAAAAGGGCGAGAAATTCGGTCTCATCTATGTCGATGGCAGCCACTTATTCGAAGATGTTTTCGTCGATTTCTACTACTGCCATCAGTTGCTCAAAATAGGCGGCGCGATCGCCTTCGACGATAGCACCTGCCCCCATATCGCCAAAGTGCTGGCCTTCATCCGGCGCAATCTAGCTAGCGACTATGAAGAACATTCGCCCTATGCCATCACCGCCCCACGGCACACTTGGTTAAAGAGCATCGCTGCCCGGCTGCTCGGTCGCCAGCAGCTCACGCTTTTCAAGAAGGTGGCGCATACGAAACGGACGTGGGGAACACCGTTTAGACGCTTTTGAATCCACAGTGACCCCAGCTCCGAGCAACCCATGTTGGACTCTCTAAAGTCACTATTTATCCCCGCTGGCGAACGCCCACGAATCGTGTGGTTTGGACTCTTTGCTGGGCTTCGGCTGAACTTAAATCTACGTACTCAGCTTCAGGTATTCCTCGGCCTGTGGGAACGGGAGGTGACACGTTTCATGCGCCAAACCGTGCCGGGCTGTAAGTGGGCGGTGGATGTGGGGTCAGGTCGTGGTGAATACACTCTTCTCTTTCTAAAGTATCCCAGTATTTGCCAAGTCATCGCCGTAGAACCCCTCGATTTCGTCATGCCCATGCTGCAAAAGAATGTAGCACTCAATGGCCTTGGCGACGATACCCGCCTCAAGTGCATCGAAGGTCGCCTTGGGGTCGTAAGTCACAACGAAATGTGGTGCCTTGATGACCTCGGACTCGATCGCGATGCGCCAGGATTCATCAAGCTAGACGTTGATGGTGCTGAGGTCGATGTTCTTCTTGGCGGTGCCGAACTACTTGCACGGCGGAAAACACGTCTTCTCGTTGAAACCCATTCGTTAGAACTAGAGCAAGAATGCATCCGTTTGCTAACAAACCTAGGCTACCAATGCCAGATCATTAAAAATGCCTGGTGGCGCAATTTCTTCCGTGAGGAGCGCATCGTTTTGCATAATCGTTGGTTGGCTGTAACCCCCTTGAGCTAGCAAACATGCGCCTTCGTAATCTCTTTCGCCCCGTCTATATCCTGGGGCGCATTCATTACTGGCTTTATCAAAAGAGGCATCCAGATCATCCTTGGCTCACACCCCAGGCTATCGGCTGGCTAGAAACGAATCTCAAGCCCGGTGGCAGTGGCTTTGAGTGGGGTAGCGGACGTAGCACTTTATGGTTCGGCAAGCGCCTCAATGCACTCATCAGCATCGAATCCAATAAAGATTGGTTCCTCCAAGTTAGTGCCCAAGTTAACGAGGCAGGACTTAGTCATATCAAAGTTCGTCACCTCCCCTTGGATCACCCCGAGCAAGACACCTATGCCTTTGAATATCCTCAGCTTCCTGCCAATGCTGCGGCTATCCTTGAAGTCCCCGACGCTAGCCTTGATCTCATTATCGTCGATGGCTGGTACCGCCCCATCTGCACCCGCGCCGCCTTGCCTAAACTCAAACCCGGCGGCCTGCTGCTGATCGACAATACGGATTGGTTGCCGCGCGAGCAATGGCCCGTGCCACTCGACTGGCCATTAGAACACCAAAGCCGGAATGTGCTGACGCAGACTTCCCTTTGGAGAAAGCCGCGCCATTCATGATCTTCCGATTAGATTGGTGGCTACGTTGGTCCAAAATTCTTGGCGGATTTGCCGCGATACAAGGGCTGGTTCAAGTGCTCAATGGGGTGACAGGCTTCCTGCTCGTTCGTTCCATGGGAAAGGAAGACTATGCTTGGTTCACGATCATTAACTCCTTACTCGCGACGATCGGCATCCTCACAGATTCAGGCTTGGGCAGTGCGATGTCGTCTCAGGGCGGGCCGATATGCAATGATAAGCCACGCTTTGCTGAGCTGATGGTGCTGACAAAGCGACTGCGTTTCGCTTTCTTGCTGCTCGCTTTGTTGGTAGCTCTGCCGGCCGGAATTTATGTGCTGCATTTGAACCATGCACCGCCGTGGATCACGGGGCTACTTATGTTCACTACTATTATGAGCGCCATTCCAGCGGCGGAGGGCACTATACTATCCTCGGCATGCCGCCTGCACTCTCGATTGAGGCAGATATTGCAGGCAGACACATCGGTGAGTCTGACGCGGCTGGGATTAGTATTTGCGGCTGGTTACGCGGGCATGACGGCTGTGATTGCGACCGCCATCACAGCCGTGGCGCAGTGGGTACAATTGCTGGTTTTACGGCGGCAGACGCACGATCTAGTTAGCGTACCTCACGAAGATACGGGAACATTCCGCGCACCAATGCTGGCGGTGGTGAAGCAAATGCTTCCACTCTGTATTTTTCAGTGCATCCAGGGCCAAATCACGACTTGGGTGCTTAGCTTCTGCGCCACAACCAGCACCGTTGCGGATGTAGGCGCACTCTCACGATTGGGAATCATATCCACCTTCCTGTTTGTGCCACTCTTCAATATTGTTTATCCTATGATCGCGCGGGCAACGGAACCTCGGCAATTGCGCAAGTTATCAGCGCTACTGTTAGCGGTTTCGCTGCTGATTTCATTGTTCATTGTCGGGTTGGGTGTGATGTGTTCAAAGCAAATCCTTTGGGTGCTTGGAGCACAGTACGGCCATCTGCACCGGGAGCTGGTCTGGTACATGGCCTATGTCTCGTTGGGCTTTTTCGGCAACATTGTTTGGGGGATCGTGCTGACGCGGAGCTGGGTAAAGCATGGCTGGATACACATTCCGATTACCATTGTCTTACAGGTATGTGGTGCCTTTTACCTGGATTTGTCCAAGGCTACTGACACGATTCTTTTTGCTGGCCTCAGCAATTTCGCTGGTTTGTTCATCGCTCTAACTCTTGTCTGGCGAGGGCTCGCGGCTGCGAACCAAGCAACGCCTGCCAGTCCTATGGCGGCTTAAACAAGTGTTATTCTCTTTTTCTTACTGATCCTTCATGAACATACTCGGTATTAGTTACTCCATGCATGAATCTGCCGCCTGCCTTTTGCAGAATGGCAAGCTGATCTTCGCTTGTGCGGAAGAGCGGTTGAGTCGAATAAAGCAGGATTTCCGATTTCCAGTGCTGGCGATCCAAGCGGCGCTTGACTTTGCTGGGCTAAAGTTGGCCGATATTGACCATGTTGCTCTTGGTTGGCCCAAGCCCGGCGAGTCGGCTCGGCACAATGCCAAGATGATTGTGACAGGCGAATGGCCCCTCTCAATGATGCGGTTAGAGCGCACGATTGTAACGTATTTAAAAGACTTGCGGCACAAGGGGGGCGAAAAAGATTTCGAGAGATCTTTTGGCCGTCCAAAGAACTTCCACTTTATCAATCACCACTTAGCCCATGCCCTCAGCGCTCAAGCCCTTTCGGGCTTTGACGAATCGGTAGTCTTGGTAATCGACGGGCGCGGTGCGAGCGAGGCGACCACTCTTTGGCACGCTAAAGATGGGGCTATCAAGCTGTTGGAGAAGTACGAGTACCCGAACTCGATTGGCGTGTTCTACGCCGGGATTACGCAGATGCTCGGCTTCCAGCCGCTAAGTGACGAGTGGAAGGTAATGGGCCTTGCATCCTATGGTAAACAAAAGGTTGATCTATCTAAATTGATCACAGTCAGCGACGACTCCTATCAAGTAAATGGGAGTCCATTTTTTGGTCGAGTGGATTTCGACAAGAGTAAGCTTGAGGCTGTAACTGGCCCGAGGCGAGATGAAGATGCAGAACTAACTCAGCGTGACATGGATCTTGCTTACTCGGCGCAGGCGCTCTGTGAAGAGGCAATGATGGCACTTCTGCGTCGTATCACCAAGCTCACGGGCAGCCGCAAGCTCTGCCTCGCAGGTGGCGTGGCGCTTAACTGCAAAGCTAATGGCGAACTCATTCGTTCGGGACTGATTGATGACATTTACGTGCAGCCAGCCGCTGGCGATGATGGCGTGTGCATCGGTGCTGCGTACGCGGTCTATGAGAAACTGGGCATGCAAATCCCGCAGCATGTCGTTGGGCATAGTTACCTTGGCACGGAGCACTCGAACGAAGAGATCGAGAAGGTGCTCAAGGTGTTTAAGCTTAACTATCGTCGTGTGAACGATGTTTCAAAAGCGACGGCACGCCTTCTCGCTGATGATAAGCTTGTCGGCTGGTTTCAGGGACGCATGGAATTCGGCCCGCGTGCGCTTGGGGCGCGCTCGATTATCTCCGATGCACGCTCAGAGGCAAATCGAGATAAGGTCAATGAAGCAGTGAAGTTTCGTGAGAACTGGCGGCCTTTCGCGCCGAGCGTGCTCGCCGAGAAAGGCCATCTTTACTTCAAAGACTTCCGCCCTTCGCCCTACATGATCCTCAGCTTTTGGGCCTCTGATGAAGGCAAGGCCAAGATACCAGCGGTGGTGCATGTGGACGGCAGTTGCCGCGTGCAGACGGTTACACGCGACACCAATCCTCGCTACTATGACATGCTCACGGAGTTCGAGCGACTCACGGGTGTAGGCGTGTGCATGAACACTTCATTTAACTTGAAAGGCGACGCCATTGTCGAGTCTCCAAAAGATGCTGTTCAGACCTTCTACACTTCCGGACTCGACTACCTTGTGATTGGTGACTTCGTGGTTGGCAAAGAACAGAATCTTGACGATGCACTCGCAAAACTTCCCTTGTAAAGCCTTTCAAACATGAGCGCTCAACCCAACTATCTCAAAGAAATCTACCGCGACATCGAAGTCTCCTGGCTGTCCGAGCTGGACGGAGGCGGCAGATCATTTGGGCAGGCCTACCTGCAGGTGGTCAAAGAAATGTTCGGCAAGGTGGGCCGTGCTTATGAGTTTTGCAGCGGCCCCGCGTTCATCGGTTTTTCTCTGTTGGCCGAGGGTCTTTGCGAGTCGCTTTGCCTGTCCGACATCAACCCCAAAGCGGTCGCTGCCGTGCAGGACACCATCAATCGTCATGGTTTGCAAGATCGTGTCCAGGTCTATCTGTCAGACGGTCTGAGCGCGATTCCTGCCAGCGAGAAGTGGGATCTGGTGGTGAGCAATCCGCCGCACTTTGAAGTCAGCACAGAAGAGGAATATACCAGCAACATCAGGCTCAATGATCAACACTGGCGCATTCATGAGGAGTTCTATGCCAACGTCGAACCTCATTTGACCGAGCGCGGCTCGATCTTGATGCAGGAGAATCATCTCGGCAGCGAGGCGAGCACCTTTGCCCACATGGTTGCAGGGGCGGGCTTGGAAACCATTGACTCCTTCATGTGCCAAAGTCCACAGCGGGGCATTTTGGATGTTTACTTCTACATTTGGATTCAGCGCCAGGGCGGCGACTTGAGGATGCGCCGAGAAAGCCATCCGCGGTTTGTTTTCAATGAGCCTGAAAAACTGGCTCTAAGCACAGCAAGTGAGCTGCGGCCTGCTCTCGCCCTGAGTTCCTGGAAACAATACCGGATTCAAGCAGCAAACTCGACTGCGGAGACGATCCCGATTGTGGTCTATCAGCGCCGGTACGGATTGGTGTGGCGGCAACTGCTCTGTCCCATCATGACCGTGGCACCTGCTTCGTCGGCGACGAGTGCTATCCTCCGCTTTGGCCCAGGCACCTATCAGGTTCGTGGTGGCAGCACGGTGCTGGCAAATCTGACTGTTGCCGCATGATGTGCTCACCACTGCTCACTTTTTAATCACCATGAAGCTCGCCAAAAAGGCCGCACAAAAACTGCTGTCGATTCTGCTGCCCAAGTCCGCTTACTACCGCTTGGCACGCTTTTACCGCGCCCGCGTGCTCGGCAAGTTCGAGCCACGCATCATTGAGCGTCTGTATGGCGGACACTTGCTCAAGCTGCAGCTTCGCGATGTCACCGGGCAGGGCTGGTATGACTGTGAATGGCCCCTGCCAGCCGAGATGAAACAGTTCATGGGCCGGTCATTGAAGCCGGGCGCACGGGTGTTTGATCTTGGTGCCCATCAAGGTGTTGTGGCGCTGATGTTGTCACGCTTTGTGTTGCCTGAAGGCGAGGTGGTGGCGGTAGAAGCTGATTCGAGCCAGGCGGCCATAGCCAACGAGAACAAGGAACTGAATCAGGCGGCCAATTTGACCGTGGTATTGGCGGCTGTGGCAGAAAAGGAGAGCGGTGAGATACCGGAGAGCAGCGGGCACATGAACCGCCTGTATGACTGGAATCTGTGCGGTGTGGCGCGCTCAACCATTGACGGGTTGGCCGTGAAGTTTGGCGTTCCTGATCTGGTTTACATGGACATCGACGGTTACGAAATCCAGGCATTGCGTGGCGCGGCCACGGTGCTTGCTAGCAAGGCGGATTGGTTTGTCGAAATCCATGTCAACGCAGGCTTGGAACAAGAAGGCGGCACTTGGCAGCAAGTGCTCGAATACTTTCCTGCGGAGCAGTTTGAGCGGCTGATATGTGACCCAGATCGAGGTGGCTATGTGCCCTTTGATCCAGCCTCGCCCATTCTGGAGTCGAGGTTTTTCATGGTGGCGTTTCACCGTGCATGATCTGGCGATTGGCGGTTAAATATTGATTCAATCATGCCTGAGAAATGGAGCGCCCTAGCGGGAGTGCGGTTTTTGCTGGCTTCCATTGTGGCCGTGAATCACATCCGGGATTATGCCCCGCTGGGCTGGTTGGGCTTTATCCCCAAGTTTGGCGCGTTCGAGTCCATTCTGGGTTTCCTGCTAATCAGCGGCTATTCCATTGGCCATTCGTATCAATCACAGCCGGAGGGCTTTCTTTGGCGGCGCATCCGGCGGCTGTATCCGGTCTATTTTGCCGCGTTGGTGCTGACCTATGTGGCTTTGCAGGTGGAGAATCCGGCGGTGCTCACGGATTGGTTCGCGCTTGGATTGAATGCGCTGTTTTTGAACCAGTTGTTCACCACGACCTCCTATTTGGGGCCTGCGTGGAGTCTGTCGCTTGAGTTTTGGTTATACAGCCTCGCGCCGTTGCTGATGGGGCTGGCGCTGAGCCGAGTGCGCCTGCTGGCCTATGTTTCTTTTGGCAGCTACTTGCTCTATGCCGTAGCGCGTCCTGTTTTGAAGCTGCCATATTTTGCCAGTGTGGGCTTTGGTGGCAATTTGCTGCTGCTGTCCTTTACGTGGGTGATCGGGCTGCATCTGTCGCGGTCGAAAGGGGGTGAGCGTGAAGTCATGCGCGATGTGGGCCTGATGTTTGGCGTCCATATCCTGCTGTCAGCAGCCATTCAGTTGGCCTACCGGGTTAAGCATCAGGCGCTGTTGGAATACATGCGGCATGATCTGGTCGGTTACTTCATGCAGGGCCTGACGTTGGTGTTTGTCTGGTTGGTCTTTCAGCAGTTGGTGGTCGCGTCCACCGCTTCAACTCGTCGTTCTTGGCTGCTGCGCTTTTTGGGAGATGTGTCCTACCCGCTCTATCTGCTGCATGTGCCGCTGTGCATCTTGCTGGCGAAGGCTGGCCTGCGTTCCGCGCTGCTGTTCTATCTGATTTCAATCGCTTGTTCGGCCTTGGTTTACCAGTTGCTGGACACCTATTCGAAGCGTCGCCATTTAGGTGGCAGAGAAACAACGGCATGATTTATTTTCCGTGAAGATTCTCTATTTTCTTACCCATCCAATTCAGTATCAGAGCCCCTTGCTGCGCCAAATCGTTAGTGCTGGAATTGACTTGCATGTGGTTTATGCCTCTGACCGGACAGCGAGGGCCTTTTTCGACAAGGGTTACGGGCGTGAGTTTAAATGGGATGTACCACTTCTTGAAGGCTATCCCAGCACAGCTCTTGGCGATGAAGAACCTGCGAATCTTTGGCGACGTCGAGTGAGTGACTTCGCACCTCTCGTGCGCACAGTGATTCATCAGCAGAAACCCGATGTGGTATGGGTGCATGGATGGGCAAACCCGTTTGCGTTGGCGGCATGGCGCGAGGGCGTAGCAGCTGGTTTGCCTGTGATGATGAGGGGGGACACGTTTTTGGGTTCTATTCGCGGGGGTTTTGTGAAACGTCTGCTACATCGGCTGATTTACACACGTCGCTTCAAGCAAGTGAGTGTATTTCTTGCCGTTGGGGCGCTGAATGAGCAGCTTTACTTGACGTATGGTGCGGCTCCTGAGCGAGTGTTCGTATTGCCTCATGCGGTGGATAATCAGTTCTTCGAGCAGCGGGCGAAGGCAGCGACTCCGCAACGTGAGGAGTTGCGCCGGGCACTAGGGATCGAGGCTGGGCGGCCTATTTTGTTCTTCTGCGGGCGGCTTTCGGATGACAAAGACCCTGGCACATTGATTCGTGCGGTGGGCAGGTTTGCACAGACAGGTATCAAACCCATGGTGCTAATGGCTGGCGATGGCCCATTGCGGTCAAGTCTTGAAAAGCTTGCACAGGAGTGTGCACCTGACTGCGTGCAGTTTTTGGGGTTTCAAAATCAAACTGAACTGCCTGCGCTGTATGACCTATGCGACATCTTTGTCTTGCCTTCGGCTTTTGAACCCTGGGGCTTGGTGGTGAATGAGGTAATGAATGCGGGTAAGCCAGTGATAACGAGTGATAAAACGGGATGCTGGCCTGATTTGGTGAAACCAGGGCGCAATGGGGATGTGTTCAGCGTGGGTAGTGTCGATGATCTATGCGCTAAATTGCAGCCTTGGTTGATTGACGCCGATTTGCGTTCCCGTGGCGGTTCAGAGAGTTTGCGGATCATTCAAAGCTGGAACTATGACGAGGATGTTGTGGGCTTGAAGCGCGCCCTTGAATTTTTGAAGTGCGAACGTGCTGTCTCACTATGACTGATCTTGAGGATATACTTGCTTGTCCTGTTGATGGCTCGCCGTTGCTACGTGAAGGCACTTGGTGGGTGAGTGCGGCAGGGCGGCGCTATCCTAGCGTTCAAGGTATTCCCGTGCTTTTCCGAGTTGATACGACAGATACGATTAATGCGATGGGGCGGTCGAGAGAGGTAGCTCAGGAGGCGAGCTTGAGCGATGCTGACCCATATTGCATTGGAACGTTGGGCATCACGGACGTGCAAAAGCAGCAGGTCATGGAACAAATCGCTCGCGGCGGCAATGCCGTTGACCCGGTAGTGGCTCACATTATCGCAGCGACCTGTGGCAATCTTTATCTCGACTTAGTGGGTCATTTACCGCGCTATCCTATTCCAAATTTTCGCCTCAAGAATGGCGCTGGGCGGTTGTTAGTTGATCTAGGTTGCAACTGGGGGCGCTGGTGCATTGCAGCGGCACGGGAGGGCTTCGTGCCGGTGGGCATTGACCCGCAGATTGGCGCTGTTTTGGCGGCGCGGCGTGTGGCCGAGCAGTTGGGCATCAAAGCACACTTCATCTGCGCGGACGCCCGCAACCTGCCGCTGCGCACGGGCGTGGCGGATGTAATCTTCTCCTACAGCGTGATTCAGCACCTTAGTCGTGGCGATGTCGCCCAGGTCATTGCCTCGTCCTCGCGAGTCATGAAGCCGGGCGGCGAACTGTTGGTGCAGATGCCCAATGTGATGGGCATGCGCTGCGTTTATCAATGGGCCAGACGCGGCTTCGGCGACGGCAGTGATTTTAACGTGCGTTATTGGACGCTGAGTCAACTGCGCGAGGCTTTTGGCAAGATTGGCGGGGTGGATTTCGAGATTGACTGTTTCTTCGGCATCGGCCTGCAACCGAGCGATGCCGACCTGATGCCGCTGAAATGGCGTGCATTGCTGAAGATGTCCGAGTTCTTGCGGAGCTTTGAGGGAGTCATCCCCGGCCTAGCCTGGGTGGCGGACAGTGTGTATGTGCGTGCTCGAAAGGAACTGCGGGAGGCATGAACGGAGTCGTATTGGCCTATGCGGGCGTGCATCAAATCTTCCAGCTTGCGCTGGCAGCGCATGAGATGGGCGAGTTGGACGGTCTGTTATGCGCCATCGTGGACGGACCAGGCAAGTGGGGGCGCAGGCTCGGCAAACTGGTGCCGTTTGGCACGGCGCGGCCATTGGGGGCAGACGGCATCCCCTCGCAACTCATCACCGAGTATCCCTGGCCGATGCTTCTCAACCGGCTGGGCAAGCGGTTCATACCGGGCCGTCATAGCGACCATCTGCATAGCAGCCGGTGGTTTGACCAACATGCCGCGCGATGGCTGCGTGACCGCGAGGCGCGTGTTTTTGTGGGCGGTGAGACCTGCGCACTGGAAAGCCTGCGGGCAGCAAAAAGTAGGGGTATGGCCTGTGTGCTGGACTGTCCCGGAGTGCCGGCAGAGATTCTTGATGCCGAGGCGCAACTCGCCGCTGCCGATTTTGGCGTGAACCTGCCTCTCAAGGCCAATAGTCCGGCCATGGAGGAAAGGAAGCAGTTGGAACTCGCAGCAGCGGATCTCGTGCTGTGTTGTTCGGAGTTTCAACGCTCCAAGCTGGTGAAACTCAATCCTCAGGTGAAACGAAGTGAGGTACTGCCGCTTTGGTCAGACGTGGATTTCTGGAGTGCGGCGGTGCAACAACGCCAGCGGCTGCCTGACAAGGAACCGCTGCGGGTTCTGTGTGCTGGTGCGGTAAGTCTCAAAAAAGGCGTGCCGTATTTGCTGCAAGCCGTGGAGTCGTTGCAGGACGAAGTCACACTCACTTTGGTGGGAGGACTGTCTCCCGAGATGCCGCAGATCATGAAAAACTACCGGCAGCATGCCCACCTGCCGTATGTGACGAAGCAGCGGCTGCGTGAGATCATTTGCCAGCATGATGTCCTGGTCATGCCGACGCTGGGTGATTCCTTTGGATTTGTGGTCATCGAAGCCATGGCCGCTGGCATGCCAGTGATCGTGAGCCAGAACGCGGGTGCCCCGGTGCCGGATGAATCCTGGCGCGTGCCAGTACGGGACGCACAGGCATTGCGGCAGCGTCTCCTGACCTATGCGCGTGACCGGGAACTGCTCCACGAGCATTCCCGGCTCGCGGCTGAGTTCGCCGCACAATTTCAGCCTGCCCGCTATCGGCAGTGCGCGGGCGCTGTTTTTAAGGAACTGCTGGCCGCGTGAACGCACATGAAGCGAGCGTGTCTCGGTGTTGGAAATCACATCCGTCCTTTCAATAACCGCAAGCAATCTGATGCGCATCCTCCTGCATACCCGCTTTCACCCGAACTTTGGTGGTGTTGAAACCGTCTCCTGGCTGTTGGCCCATGAGTGGCAGCGGCTCGGTGAAGCCGTCACCGTCGTCTCTGACGTGGCCTGTAGCGAAGTCCAAAAGCGTGAATTTCCCTTCCCCGTGCATCACCGGCCCAGTCCTATGCAATGGCTGCGACTCATGCGGGACACGGATGTGTTTGCGCACATGAACATCAGCCTCAAAGCGCTTTGGCCTTTGTTGGTCGTGAGGCGCCCGTTTATCGCAGTCAACCATGCGTACTACCACAGTGACGATGATGGGAATCAATTTTGGCGTGATCGCTTGAAATTGCGCGTGATGAAACTGGCTCATGCAAATATCTGCGTGAGCCAAGCTGTGGCTAGACAACTGCCTGGGCAAAACGCGGTCATCGTCAATCCCGTCGATCTGTCTCAATTTTACGTTGATCAGGTTTCTCCACGCTCTCGTGAGTTGGTATTTCTGGGGCGCTTGGTCTCTCATAAGGGGTGTGACATTCTGCTGCATGCGTTGGGAAAGCTCCAGTACATGGGATTGCGTCCCTCGCTCACCATTATAGGCAAAGGTCCGGAGCGCGAGATTCTGGAGCCATTAGTGGTATCACTTGGTTTGAGCGACCAGGTTACGTTCGCGGGGTCACCTTCGTCGGATAACGTGGCCAGCCTTTTGAATCAACACAAGATCATGGTGGTGCCATCCACTTGGGAGGAGTCCTTTGGTGTCGTTGCCTTGGAAGGTCAGGCATGTGGTTGCGTGGTAGTGGCGTCTCACGCAGGTGGGCTGCCGGAGGCGGTTGGCCCATCAGGGCTTACCTTCAAACGGGGGGATGTGGATGAACTCGCCGCGAAGTTGCAGTGGCTTTTGGAAGACCAAGAGCGGCTGAAACCCTTTTTGGCCGCCGCTCCAGCTCATTTGGCACTGCACAGTCCTGCTGTGGTAGCCGCCCGATACCTTGAGGTTTTTCGCAGCGTTGTTCCATGAAGCAATTGATTCAAATCGTGCCGAATTTACCGCCACAAGTTAGTGGCGTCGGCGATTACGCTTTGCAGCTTGCTAGTGAACTGAGGAGTTGCCACGGGATTGAAACATCCTTTCTCGTCGGCAATCCGAGTTGGAGCGGGCCGGACGAGGTGCAGGGATTCAAGGTCGCCTTATTGGATCGCATCCATTGTAAAGTGGGATTGGCAGACAAAGACCATGCTGGCGTGCTGCTGCATTACGTCGGCTACGGTTACTCCAAGCGCGGTGCTCCACTTTGGCTACTGGGGTGGCTACGCACGCTGCTGCGGGCATCTCCGAGGCCAAAGTTAGTTACTTTTTTCCATGAACTCTATGCCTTTGGCCCGCCATGGAGGAGTAGTTTTTGGCTAGCACCACTGCAACGCTTCGTATGCCGCGAGCTTGCACGGTTGTCGGACACGCGTTTGACCAATCGTGCGGATTCTGCGAAAATCCTGCGCCAGATGGCGAAGGCGGAAGCGTTTTCGCTCCCCATATTTTCGAGCTTAGGAGAACCGCAAGAGATGCCGAAACTCGCACAGCGGCAGCCGCAAATGGTGGTGTATGGCGGCCTGAGTCGTCTGCCGCACGATGCCGAGTTTGCCAGAACTCAACTAAGCGAACTGTGCGTGAATCTGGGCATAAAGCGTGTGGTTTCTTTCGGCAAAGCTTCGATCGCTCCATTCGCTGTTGATTTGCCTATCGAAAACAGGGGCGTGTTGTCAGTGGAGGAGATAGGTGCCCTGCTTCTCCAATCACGGGCAGGCTATATCGACTACCCGATGTTCTGTTTGGCAAAATCAAGCATCTTTGCAGCCTACTGCGCACACGGAGTCCTGCCAGTACTGCTACGCTCCGGCTGTGCGGAGGCGGAAGGTTTGCGGGAGGGGGAACATTTGCTCACTGCCGAAAACTCCGCCTGTGCCACAGATGCACATTTGAGACAACAAATTGCCTCAGCCTGCCGAATCTGGTATCAAACTCATTGTGTCGCCGAGATAGCCCAGTTCATTGTCCGCCGTCTGACAACGCCTTAACCATGCAACTCCATTCTAATCCCCTCACTCGCTTAGTGCGTGCGGCTCTACCTCGTGCGGTTCGCAATGCCATCCGCAAGCCTAGCACCTCGTTAGCGCGAATGATGTCGAAATGGAGGCGTTGGTGTGGCGAAGTGGTGGAGGTTGAGGTGCAGCCTGACTGGACAGTGAAATGTCACCCGATGTGCGCAGGCGAGTTCAGCGTATTCCAAACGGATCCAGAGCAAGAGCCGGAGATGAGGGGTTTTATTCGGCTAGCAACACCTGGTATGCAATTCATTGATGTGGGAACGCATTGGGGAATCTTCACATTAGCAGCACTGAATTATGGTGGGCCGGAAGCACGCGTTTTGGGTATCGAGGCATCAGATCAGGCGGCGAAGGTTTTGCGCGATAATTTGGCTATCAATCATTCGACAGATCGCGTCATTGTAATCAATGCGGCTTGTGGCGATCGTGTGGGAGAGTTGAAAATGCTTACCACTGGTGCTGGCGGCGCGGACTACTTCGTGGTGCCTGCCGAAGAACGTCCAGACACGGTTGCAGTGCCGTTGGTAAGTGTGGATCATCTTGTCGTGAGCCATTCATTTGTGCCTACGCATTTGAAAGTAGATGTAGAGGGGTTTGAGGAAGAGGTTCTCGTCGGCGCACGCGAAACGCTCTCCAAACACCGCCCGTTGCTCTTTCTTGAGTTGCATACCAACTTGATCCGCCAACGTGGACGCCAACCAGAAACAGTGCTGAAGGAACTCATCAGCCTAGGGTACACCTCTTGGCAAAAACTTGATGGCAGTCCCATCAGTGCAGAGGCACTGGCCGCCGCTGCCGAATCACAAGCCGCCGCAGGACATAACTTGCGTTTCGTCGCACAACATCACTCCTGAGATTGGAAACCGCCGCTATGATTCAAACTCTACCCATTGCTAGTTTTTTGCCGCCGATCTTGGGGGCAAAAATGTCCACGGATACGCTAATCATGGCGGGGGCAATGCTGACGATGGTGGTGACAATGATCACTTTCACCAACTGGAAGCTGGGCGTGAAAACGGCTTTTGTGATGGTGCTGTTTGAGGGAGCCATCCGCAAGTGGGTTGTTCCTGGTGCGCAAGAGTTAGCCTACTTCATCAAGGACATTGTGATTATTGGTGCCTATTTGCGATTTTTCTTTTTCCCTGATCCTTCGCTAAAAGAATGGAGGCTGCGAATGCCGGTTGGTATGATCGCTATGCTGTGTGCAATGGTCTCTCTGAGTAGCTTAAATCCAAACATTGGATCATCCATTTTAGCGGTTTATGGTCTAAAAATATACATGTTTTATCTTCCCCTGGCTTTCATTTTACCTTTTCTCTTTAAGGATAAAGATGATTTGTTACAAAATGTGTTTTGGTACGCGATGTTGGCTACGCCCATTTGTTTATTGGGGGTCGCCCAGTACGCCATGCCGGGGGATAATTTTCTCAACGTGATGGCCCAAGGCGGAGAGGGCACAGGTATGGGGTGGTCAGGATCAAAAATCCGAGTGACCGGCACTTTTTCCTATATTTCCGGGCACGCGACGTTTTTGACGGTATTTTTTGCGATTCATCTGGCCTTGCTAATGAACGAGCTGAAAAAATGGCAATGGGTATGTCTTATCTGTAACTTACCGCTATTGGCGGGCAATGCGCTGATGAATGGCTCCCGAACATCGGTCGTGTTGATTGCTTTTATCGGTGCAGGTTTTGGACTTATGTCCATGGTTTACCGCATCGGAACAAAAGGCAATGCAATAGTGAAGATCGGTGTGGTAGGCGCAGTGATGGCGATGGGGGTGTCGTATTACTTTGGTGAAGCCAAAGAGCAATTCAAGACCCGTGTTGATAACGCTGGTGACTCTATCTACTCCCGAACTGTGGGGATGCCTCTCGAATCGATTCACCTGGGGCTGGACGCAGGTGGCGTCTTTGGCTATGGAATCGGGATGACTCATCCGGCGCTGGAGCGCTTGCGCAGTGTGCTCGGGATCCCTGTTCCAAAAGCCAAACCCCCTGTGTTTGATACTGAGATTGGCCAAGTGATGGCGGAGTTAGGCCTTATAGGTTGGGTTTGTTGGTACGCCTTGCGCACAATATTCTTTTTCCTCACGATTGGTGCCTTACGTTTGGCGGAGCCAGGGCCGTTACGAGCGCTTATCGTGGCATCTATTATGATTCAATTACCCCATTTATTGATGGGCATTGTGCTGAATCATACCGCTAACTTTTTGGTATTTGGGTTTGTTGGAGTATCCATGATTCCCTATTTGCAATATGCAACCCAAACGAAGATAGGTCATAGATTGAGCCTTCCTCGTGTGTGGGGCGGGGATGAGAAACCAGACGTGCCTGCTCCGGGTTACTCAGGGGTGCGAGGGTCGCGAGTTCCTAGGACGAGGTAGTTTATGATGCTTTGCCCTGTCACTGCAGTACTGCCAACGCACCAAAGAATAGCATCGACATTGAAGACGCTGAGGGTGTTGCATGAGTGCGAACCACGGCCGGCAGAGGTCATTGTGCATGTAGATGGCGGGGCACCTGGACTGGTGCAGGCGATCAAGGATGCCTTTCCGAATGTGCGGTTGCTGACGAGTGATCGGATTCTTGGGCCGGGCGGTGGACGAAATCGCCTGATTGCATCGGCGTCGCATGAGTTGGTGGCAAACTTTGATGATGATTCGTTTCCTGAGTTCCCGGACTATTTCGCGCGTGTGATGGTTCTGGCGGGCCGATTCCCAGAGGTTGCGATTTTTAGCGCGGCTAGTATGGCGAGTGAGCGGGTGATCGAGGGCTGCCATTTGCTAGCGGTGGCCTCGGGTTGCGGGTGTGTGTTTCGCAAGAGTTGGTTTGAGCGCACTTTGGGATTTGTGCCCTTGAAGGTGGGCTATGGCATGGAGGAGGTGGATGTGTCGCTGCAGTTGTATGCGCTGGGGGGACTGGTGGTGCATGATCCGATGCTTCGGGTTCTTCACGAGCATGAGTTCACGGAGTCGGTGAGTCCTGATGAAGACGCGGCGGTGACTATGAACACGGCATTGTTGCCTTTTCTTCGTTACCCGGTTTGGCTTTGGCCACTGGGTGTCATGCATGTGTTAAAGCGTCTTGTCTTGATGCTGGGCTTGGGAAAGCTGCGGGGTGGTGTGCTGCGGGGGCTGTGGAAGATGCCAAGCTACCTTTGGACTTATGGTAAGTATCGTAAAGCGGTGCCTGGGTTGGTGGTTTTGCGCTGGCTGAGATTGAAGCGTGAGGTGGTGTGTCTGGGGAAAGTATGAAGGGTGAAAATAGTTGGGTTAAGAACAGGTGTAACACCATGAGTGCGGTGACTTGGGTATGTGGACAAGGTTGATACGGTTTTTATTCCCCTATGGGGCGGTGCGTCGGGTGCTGCGGGGGCCGTTGCGGGGTATGTTGTTTACCGTTATGCCGGGGATGGGGGCGACGTTTGCGCTGGGGGTTGATGCTTTTAATTGGAGGAAGATTGCAGGGCGGTTGAGGCCGGGGATGCGGGTATGGGATGTGGGGGGGAATTGCGGGCAGATGGCGCTTTTTTTTAGCCGAGCGGTTGGGGCTTCGGGGCGAGTAGTTTCGTTTGAGCCTGCTCCGAGGAATGCCGATGTGTTGCGCGAGAATGTGCGGCGCAATAGACTGCAAAATGTGGAGGTGTTGGAGGTGGCACTTGCGGAGGTAGGTGGGGAGCGGGCATTTGTATTTGATGCGCTGGAGCACCAGAAGGGGGGCTTGGCGGGGCTAGCGATGAAGCTGCCGGGGTGCGCGGCGTCATTGAGTGTGCGGTGTGCGTCGATTGATGAGCTAGTGGCAGGGGGGAGGCTGCCGCCTGAGGTGCTAAAAATTGATGTGGAAGGAGGCGGGGCGGAGGTGATCGCTGGGGCGGTTCGGACGCTGGCGGACTATCGGCCTGCGATCTATTTTGAGCTTCATGCGGATGTAGAGGCCGGGCCGGAGTTGCTGGCGCTGGAGAGGCTGAGGCATGAGTGGGGCTATGAAGTGGAGGTGTTGGCGGGGGATTTGGCGGGAGTGAAGGATGTTTTTTGGGGGGCGACGGTGTGGTGTTCGCCGCCGAGATTGCTCATTGGATAAGCCAATTGCGACCGTCAGATTTAATCCTGTTCTTCAAGTGATCCTGTCAAATACGAGGATCGAATCGCTCGTGAATGACGTCTAATCTATTATTATAACTTATGAAACGCGCACTTATCACGGGGATCACGGGGCAGGATGGATCTTACCTGACGGAGCTTTTGCTGGGTAAGGGCTATGAGGTGCATGGGCTGATGCGGCAGACTGGGCTGGAGCAGATCAAGGGGACGCAACAGTTTGGGGCGGAGCCGGGGCTGTATGAGCGGTGTAAATTGCACCCGATTAGTTTGGATAACTTTCCCGGGCTTTACAGGCTGGTGTCGCAGACGCCGTTTGATGAGTGCTATCATTTGGCTGCGTCGTCGTTTGTGGGGGAGTCGTTGGCGGATGGTTACCAGACGATTCAAACGAATATCGCGGGTACGCATTATTTGCTGGCGGCACTGGCAGCATTTCAGCCGGGTTGTCGTTTTTATTACGCGGGGACAAGTGAGATGTTTGGGCGTCCGCAGGCGGCTCCGCAGAGGGAGGATATGCCGTTTATGCCTCGGAGTGCATACGGGATTAGCAAGCTGGCGGCGTATCATTTGGTGCGGAATTACCGGGAATCTCAGGGGATGTTTTGCTGTACGGGGTTTCTATATAACCACGAGAGTCCACGACGCAGGCCGGAGTTTGTGACGCGGAAGATTACTCTGGCAGTGGCGCGGATTGCGGCGGGTAAGCAGGAGGTGCTGGAGCTAGGAAGTATGGAGGCGCGGCGGGATTGGGGTTATGCGCCGGATTATGTGCGGGCGATGCATGCGATGCTGATCCAGGAAAAGGCGGATGACTTTGTGGTGGCGACGGGGGTGTTGCATTCCGTGGGGGAGCTTTGCGAGGTGGCGTTTGGCCGGGCGGGGTTGGATTGGAAAAAATATGTGGTTAGCAATCCGATGTTTGTGCGGGCGGATGAGGGGGTGCCGTTGGTGGGAGATCCAGCAAAAATTAATGAGGTGGTGGGTTGGCGGGCGGAGAAGTCGTTCGAGGCTATGATCCAGGAGATGGTGGATGCTGATATGAAGCGGCTGGCTTAATGGATGAATAATTGTACTCATCTTTCTATAAAATGGCTTGTTTTTGCTATGATTTTCACGAAGTCGTAGTTGGTGAATTGCGGCTAAAAGAATTATTGATAATGTCTGAGGTTTTGAGACCAATACATATTTGGGTACCAGGAATTCGTGAGGGCACGGGGGGGATTCAGGCTTTTTGCCGAACGCTAGTGCTGGCGGTGCGGGAGAGTTTCCCTGACCGTGTGCTGCGTGTGCTGGTGAAGAATGATGACCCTTTGCCGGAGGATGAGTTGCGGGGGTTGGGCATTGCATTTACTTCGGTGGCGGGCTTTCCTCTCGCTTTGCAAACGGCGATGATGGCGTCGAGTGGGGTGGCTCTAGGGCTGATGGAGCGGCCAATTTTTGTGGTGGCGGCGCACTTGCACTTTATGCCTGCGCTGATGGCGCTGCGGATGGTGACGGGGATTCCTTACTGTGGTTTTTTGTATGGGATTGAGGCTTGGAATGTGGCGTCATGGCACCGGAAGGTGGCGATGCGTGCGGCAAATCGGCTGATCTCGATCAGCGGATTCACTCGGGATCGGGTAATACAGGATAATGGGGTGCGGCGGGAACTGGTGGAAATTGTGCCATGTACGTTTGATGTGAGTCGATTCAGTGTGGGGCCAAAGCCGCCGGAGTTGCTGGAACGCTATGGTTTGCGGGCGGAACAGCCGGTGTTGCTCACGGTGAGTCGGCTGGCGCTCTCGGAGCGCTACAAGGGGCATCGGCAGGTGCTGATCGCGCTGAGGGAGGTGGTGAAGTCGCGACCGGATTTGCGCTATATTATTGCTGGGGTAGGAGATGATCTGCCGAGGTTGGAGGAGGCGGTGCGTGCGATGGGCTTGGCGGAGTATGTGATTTTTGCTGGGCATGTGCCAGGGGATGAGTTGCCCGCGCTCTATCGGCTCTGTGATTTGTTTCTGATGCCGAGTACGAAGGAGGGATTTGGCATTGTGTTTCTTGAGGCGATGGCTTCAGGCAAGCCAGTGATTGCTGGGAATATGGATGGGTCGGTGGATGCTCTGGATCAAGGGCGGCTGGGGGCTTTAGTAGATCCGAATGATCCCCAGGTGATTGCGGCGACGGTGGAGTCTATCTTGGATCGCAAGTTTCCCTTACCCTTGATGTTTGAGCCATTGGCATTGCGTGATGCGGTGGCAGAGCAGTTTGGTTACCCGCGTGTGAGGGGGTTGCTGGCGGATGCGCTGCGACCACTCTTGGGAAATGGGACATCAAGGTATGAGCAACCCCCATTGAAAAGTGAGGCGGTTACGGTAACGTCTTCAGGGGTGGTTTGGGGGGCTGGGAATGCACCGAGAATTGTGATATTGACTCAGTTGACGTCGCCTTATCAGGTGGAATTTTTCAATGCGGTGGCGGCGGTGGGGCGCTGCAATTTGGATGTGATCTATTTGACGAGCAGGGATGGGGATCGGCAGTGGGAGGTGCCTCGGATCGCGCATTCGCATTTGATTCTGAACGAGAATTCTGAGCTGTCTATGAGTGCGCTGACGACCTTATGCACGGCGGAATTGGTGGTGTTCAATTATTACACGGATCGCTTTGCTTTCTGGGCGATTCGGGCGCGAGCGGCGACTGGGAAACCGTGGGTATTTTGGGGGGAACGACCGGGGTTTATGCACCTGGGGGTGACGGGGAGGCTGGCAAGGAGGTTCTTGTTGGCGGCTCTGCACGGGGATGTGGAAGTGCCGATTTGGGGGGTAGGGCGCTTTGGGCTGGAGGGGTATGAACGGGAGTTTAGGAAGTCGCGGCCTTACGTAAATTTGCCATATTTTTCCGACTTGGAGAGGTTCTCGCGGGTGAAGCCGACACGACTGACAGGGGTGTTTACGTTTTTCTATTCGGGCAGGCTGTTGCATAGGAAGGGCGGGGATCTACTGGCCCGTGCTTTTGTGGAGGTGGCCAGAGAGTTTCCACAGGCGAGGCTCTTGATTGTGGGCGCGGGGCCGTTGGAGGCTGCGATGCGTCGTGTGCTTGCTCCGTGTGCAGAGCTGGTTGAGTGGGGGAACTTCAAGGGCTGGGATGCGTTGCCAGCGAGTTATGCGAAGGCGGATGTGTTTTGCTTCCCGTCTCGTTATGATGGTTGGGGGCTGGCGCTGGTAGAGGCGCTGGCGGCGGGATTGCCGGTGATTGGGACGGTGGAGACGGGAGCTGCGCTTGAGTTTGTGCGGCCGGGGGTGAATGGCTGGATGCTGCCTGTGGATGATGTAGAGGCACTGACGAAGGCGATGCGGGAGGCGATCATGATGCCACCGGAAGCGCTGGGGCGGATGCGGGAGGCGGCGCGAGCAGCGGTGGCGGAACATTCGCTGATGCATGGTGCGCAACGATTTATGGCTGCAGCGGGTGCTGCGCTGGGGCGGGTGCTTCTCGTTGGGTGGGTGGATCCGTTTTTACTTACTGAAATATGTGTGGCATAGCTGGTATCATAACGCCTCGCACGGCTCATAAGCGCGATCTACTGCCTGATTTGGATCGGTTGAGGCTGAGCCTAGCTCGGCGTGGGCCGGATGATTCGGGTTTATGGGTGAATGCGACTGGCCATGCAGGGCTAGCGCATACCCGACTGTCGATCCTGGATCTATCGGCGGCGGGGCATCAGCCGATGCTTTCGGCAGATGAGTCAGTGGCGATCTCGTTCAATGGCGAGATCTACAATTTTAAGGAGCTGCGAGGGGAGCTGGAGGCGGCGGGTTATGAGTTTAAGACGGGGACAGACACGGAGGTGCTGCTGCGGCTTTACGAACGCGATGGCACGGCGATGGTGCAGCGGCTACGGGGCATGTTTGCCTTTGCCATCTGGGATGAGGTGCGCGGAACTTGCTTGTTGGCGCGTGATCCACTGGGGATCAAACCTCTGTATTACACGCTGAAGGATGGGGGACTAGCCTTTGCCTCAGAACTGAGGGCGCTGCGGTCTGCGGGGCTGGTGAGTCATGAACTCGATGAGGGGGCGCTGGTGAAATACTTCAAGAAGGGGTCGGTGTCGGAGCCGCTGACACTGCTGCGCGATGCACGTTGCCTGGAGGCGGGGCATACACTGGAGTGGTCGGTAGATGGCCGGGTGGAAATGCGTCGCTACTGGAATATCGAATTCCCCCAGGGGAATGATTGCTCGGCTTCAGAGGCAGCGGCGACGGTGCGAGAGGCGTTGCTGGATTCGGTGCGGGCGCATTTTGTGAGTGATGTGCCTGTGGGGGTGTTCTTGAGTGGGGGGATTGATTCGACTTTATTGGTGGCGTTGGCACGAGAAATTGGGCAAAAGGATTTGGCGACTTTCTCGATTGGTGTTGATGATCAAAGTCTGGATGAAAGCAGTGTGGCGGCTCGGACAGCGAGGCATTTTGACACGGATCATCATGAGATGTTGCTGACGGGTGAACGGGCGCAGCAGCAGTTCGGGAGTTTCCTAGAGTGCATGGATCAGCCAAGTATTGATGGCTTAAATACGTTTGTGGTATCTTCATTTGCGCGGGAGCAGGGGATGAAGGTGGTGCTCTCGGGTTTAGGTGGTGATGAGATGTTCGCGGGTTATGCGAGCTTTGATCAGGTGCCGAGGATGGCGCGTGGGGGAAAATTGCTGGGGCTGGCACCTGAACTGGCACGGTGGCTGGGGCGAATCATGGAAGCGCGGTGCTCTTCTTCGAAGCTGCGCCGATTGGGCTCGTTCTTCCAACAGGATCCCACGGTGGTTAATGCTTATAAGGCGTTTCGCGGCATCTTCTCGGATGCGGAGGCAGTGGCTCTGGCTGCGAGTTACGCGCAAGATCACTCGCCAGGGGCGATGTCGGCGATGTTGAGCAATGCGGACGGGCTGGCGGCCACGGAGCAAATGGATGTTCGCGATGCGGTTAGTGCCTGCGAACTGAGCTTGTACATGCGCAATCAACTACTAAAGGATAGCGATGTGATGAGTATGGCGCATGGACTTGAGCTGCGAGTGCCATTCGTGGATCGGGTGTTATTTGAAAAGGTTGCACAGATTCCTGCGGCGCTGCGCCTGCGCCAGGGCAAGCGGATGCTGCTGGATGCGGTGCCAGAGGTGCCGGAGTGGGTCGCGAATCAGGTGAAACGAGGGTTTGTGTTTCCCTTTGAAAACTGGCTGGAGGCAAACTGGGGTAAGTCCCTCCGAGACGTTGACGCTAGGCTACCATCCAAGCGACTGACGTGGTATCAGCGGTGGTCAATATTTATGTTGGATCAATGGCTTTCTAAAGGATGAAAAATGAAGGACTTATGATGAAAGGGGAGAATGCTGAGCAGCCTTGGGATTTGCGGGAGCGGACGAAGGCTTTTGCACTGCGAGTTATTGCTTTGTTTTGTGCGTTGCCGAAATCTGAGGAGGCGAGGGTATTGGGGCGGCAGGTGCTGAGGTCTGGGACATCAGTGGGGGCGAGTTATCGCGAGGCCCATCGTTCTCGCTCGACGGCTGAGTTTATCGCCATCGTTGGGCTGTGTCTAAAGGAACTCGACGAGACGGCCTACTGGCTGGAGTTGCTGGCAGATTCTGGGATCGTCTCTGCACCGAATCTCGCGGCCCTTCGTGATGAATGTCATCAACTGGTGGCCATCTTCACCACCATCTCAAAAAAGTCGAAAGCGAATCTCAAGGGAGAAGGATGAATGCCTGCCGGTTTTCATCCTTCATCCTTCATCCTTCATCCTTTGATCCGCGTCCTGCATGTCATTCCCAGTCTTTCTCTGTCATCAGGCGGGCCGAGTATCGCCTTACCAGCGATGGCAGCGGCGCTGGTGGCACAGGGGGTGACGGTGGATGTGGTAACGACGGATGATGATGGTCGAGGGCTACATCTGGCAGGGGCGCGACTTGGGGAATGGTTGGCGATGGAGGGTGGTTGGCGACGTCTTATGTTCACTAAGCAGTCGGAGTTTTATAAAGTTTCGCTGGGTCTGTGGCGCTGGCTAAGAGATCATGCGCGTGAGTATGACGTGGTGCATGTTCATGCCGTGTTTTCTTTTTCAGCGGTGGCGGCTTGTTGGGCGGCGCGAGCGGCTGGGGTGCCCTATATTGTGCGGCCGCTGGGCATTTTGAATGGCTGGGGAATGGCAAACCGACGGCGCTGGATGAAGGGGCTGTCCTTTCGCTTGCTTGATAAGCCACTGCTAGATGCAGCGGTGGCGATGCACTACACGAGCGGGCTGGAGCAGCGCGAAGCAGAATCGCTGGGGCTGCGGGCTCGTGGGGTGGTTATTCCTCTAGGCTTCGACGTGAGAGCGATGGCACCCTGGGATATATCTACGGATCCCAAGGGGGATGCGAAAGAAGAGAGGTTACTGTTTCTCTCGCGGCTGGATCGGAAGAAGGGGCTGGAGTTGCTGCTGGAGGCGTTTGTTTTGGTGGCTGCGGTGCGGCCCATGACTCATCTGATAGTAGCGGGCAATGGCGAGCAGGGATATGTAGCGGCGCTGAAGGCGCTAGCCGTGTCGCTAGGGATTGAGACTCGAGTAACATGGACAGGGCACTTGGAGGGCGCGGCGAAAGGGGCGGCTATGGCAAGGGCGGCGGTGTTTGTGTTGCCCTCACAGTCAGAGAATTTCGGCATTGCGCTGCTGGAGGCTATGGCAGCGGGGCGAGCCTGTGTCTCCTGTGAAGAGGTGGCACTTGCGGCAGATGTGGCGGGCGAGGGCGCTGTGAGATTGGCTCTGCGCAATCCGCAAGCGCTGGCCGCAGCCCTGTTGGAGCTATTGGCCGATGCAGGGGCGCGAGAACAGCTTGGAGCGAAGGCTCGCGAAGTGGCACTGCGAGACTACACGCTGGAGGTGATGGGGAAGCGGTTGAGGAGCCTTTATGAGGCTGTTGTCATTGGAGCTAGATGATGAATTTATTTTGATGAGTTCCAACACTTCATATAAAGACTATGGCTTTCTATTGCCGACGGTGTCTCACATGCATCAGCATTTTTTCCCAAAAATACTGGAGCTGGCCGGGCCACTGCCGATAGGAACTCGGGTGCTGGATATTGGCTGCGGGAATGGAGCAACGTGCAGTGAGTTCTTAAAGCTCGGCTGTAAAGTCGTTGGAATTGATTTGAGCGAGCAAGGTATTGGTATAGCTCGCCAGCATTTTCCTGGAGGACGATTTGAGGTTTTACCAGCCGATGATCATTTGTTGGAGTCGTTGGACGAGCCACCCTTTGATCTTGTGATTAGCACTGAAGTTGTGGAGCATTTGTATGCGCCACGCTCCTATGCGCGTGGCGGGTTTAATGCCTGTAAGCCAGGCGGAAAATTGATTTGCACGACGCCTTACCACGGGTATTTGAAGAATTTGACGTTATCTTTACTGGGCAAATGGGATAAGCACGCTGATCCGTTGTGGGACGGCGGACATATCAAATTGTGGAGTCGGGCAACGTTGTCGGCATTGCTGCTGGAGGCGGGATTTGAGACTATTGAGTTTCGCGGTGCAGGACGTTTACCGTACCTGTGGATGACGATGGTGATGAGCGGCACGAAGCCTTTGTAAATCATGAATCTGGCTTGCATCACTCCGCTGATCCTTACCTTTAATGAGGAGCCAAACTTAGGGCGCTGCTTGGATCGGCTTTCATGGGCACCAGATATTTTAGTGTTGGATAGTGGTAGCACAGATAAGACGTTAGAAATAGCCAAGTCTTATCCGCAAGTGCGTGTACTGCATCGTGCGTTTGATAGCTTTGCAGGGCAATGCAATTTCGGCTTGGAGCATATCACAAGCGAGTGGGTGCTTTCATTGGATGCAGACTATATTTTATCCAATGAGTTAACGGCGGAGTTGCGCGGGCTTTCGGGTGCTGAGTCGATGAGTGGCTATCGCGCACGTTTTACTTATTGCATTTGGGGACGTGCGCTGCGCAAGTCGTTGTATCCTCCACGCACGGTGCTCTATCGCCGCGAGCATGCGCGTTATGCAAATGACGGGCATGGACACCGTGTGCAGGTCGAAGGTGCTGTCGCGAATCTAGTTGCCACAATAGGGCACGATGATCGTAAGTCGTTGGGGCGCTGGCTGGTTGAGCAGGATAAGTACATGATTATTGAGGCCGAGAAGCTTGCGAGTATGGCGTATGCGGAGTTGAACTGGCCGGATCGCATTCGTCGTTGTGGCGTGCTTGCTCCGTCAGCTGTATTTTTCTATTCACTGCTTTACAATAGGCTCATTCTTGATGGCTGGCCGGGCATGTACTATGTCTTTCAACGCACAATCGCGGAGATGATTTTATCTTTGCGCTTGATCGAGCGAAAGCTGCTGGGGATTAGCCATAAAAATAGATGATTGCTGCCACTTCTAGGGTATTGAAACGCAATTCTTATCTAGACTTTCTACGTGCTTGGGCAGTCGTTTTGGTCGTTGCTTATCATGTTATCCAGATGTGCCCGCAGCCATTGTTAGGGCTGATGAAATTTGCCCGTTATGGACAGTATGGGGTGGATTTATTTTTTGTTCTCAGCGGTTGGTTGATCGGTGGCCTTTATTGGAATGAGAAAGCTCGGTTTGGAAATGTAAAGATTGTAAAATTCTGGCTTCGTCGTTGGTTGCGGACGATCCCGCCATACTGGGCGGCTCTCACTCTATCATGGTTGGCAGTATTCATTCATTCTCGAAAGCCCTTTGATTATGGGTATCTGGCTTTCATCCAAAATTATTACTCGGAGATCCCCTACTTTTTAGTAAGTTGGTCGCTTTGTATTGAAGAGCATTTTTATCTTTTTTTACCGCTACTGTTGGCGTTGAAAGTGCAAAGCGGGAAAGCGGTGAGCGGGATTTTTGCTTTGCTTGTGATGATTGCTCCAGTGAGTCGTTGGATGTTGTCTCTGGATGGCCTTGAGCCTGTATTTGGTTTTGAGCATACGGCGACGCATTTGAGGATGGAGGGGCTGCTGCTAGGATTTTGGCTGGCTCATGAGCTTGTCTTTGCACCTCAGCGATGGGGTTGTCTGAAGGCTTTGGCACCTTGGATAGGTGCAGTGGCTTTTGGGGTGTTTATTGCGGTGCAATATATGGATTCCGTCTGGATGTACCGCGTTGGTCTAACGGCGCTTTCACTTGGGCTGGCGATGCTGCTGGTTGCGTTGGTTGAACGCAAGGCGGGCCGTTTTGCCTCTTCTCGCTTGGTCAATGGGGTGGCTCAGGCGTCATTCTCTATCTATTTGGTGCATCCCTTAATGATTCATGCTGCGCGGGGTCTGTTAGGGCGATTTTCTTGGATTCCTTGGTGGGGTTACTTCCCTGTGGTTTTTGGTTTAATTATGGGGGCTGGGGCGTTGTTTTATTTTTGTGTGGAGCGCACTTCTATCTTATTACGAGATGGCTGGGTTCCTCGGCGAATTTCATGAAAATTTCCACGCCATCGGTGCTGCTTGTCATTCCTTGTTATCATGAGAGTGGTCGGCTGGGGGCTTATCTTTCAACACTTGCCGAACCGTTGGCGTTAATTGGCGGAGTGCGAGTGTTGATCGTGGATGATGGTTCGGATGACGAGGAGGTTGCACTTTTCAAAAAGTTGCTCGCGCCTTTTTTGGAGCGTTGGAGTTTTATAGATGTGCTTTTTCTGCCAAAAAATTTGGGCAAGGGCGGGGCGGTGTATGCGGGATGGAATTCTGCAACCAGAAGTTCAAAGTCTGAAATCCTGCCTGACTGGTTTGGATTTGTAGATGCTGATGGCTCTTGCTCGGCGGGTGAGGTGATACGGTTGATCGAGTTGGCTCGGGCGCGTGGGGTTTCTGGTGGGGCGTTATTTGCCTCGCGGGTGCTGATGCTGGGTCGCTCGGTGCGGCGGTTGTGGCAGCGGCATTTGATGGGGAGGGTGTTTGCGACGATAACCTCTGAGTTGTTGGATATCCCGGTGTATGATAGCCAGTGTGGGTTGAAGCTCTTGCCTCGTGTGGCGTTCGATAAGGTGCGCGATAGGCTGACGGTGCGCGGCTTTGCTTTTGATGTCGAGTTGCTGGTGGCGTTGCTGGACAGTGGCTGCGCGGTGACTGAGGTGCCTATTGATTGGCATGAGGTGGGCGAGGGGAAGGTGCGGGTACTGCGGGATTCTTGGCAAATGCTGCGGGATGTTTGGAGGATAAGAAACTCCCAAACTCCCGAAAACTGATGTGTGGTAGCGACTTCAATAATTTGAACGTTGCGGTGGGCTCGACATGTCTTGAGATTTCCCTATAGTTGAGATTTTTTATACGATGAACAAGAATGATAGGATTACAGTGGGTGGGGCCGGCGGCTTTATTGGTGGTGCGTTGATCGGCGACTTACGCAAGCAGGGCTATACAAACCTGAGGGCGGTGGATCAAAAGCCGATCTCAGAGTGGTATCAACGCTTTGATGATGTAGAGAATCTACAGCTCGATCTAGCGCTGATAGGTGACTGTCGGTTGGCCTGTCAGGGTGCAACTGTGATTTATAATCTCGCGGCTGATATGGGTGGGATGGGCTTCATTGAGAACAATAAGGCGCTGTGCATGCTGAGTGTGTTGATCAATACGCACATGCTGATGGCGGCGCGCGGGGCGGGGGTGGAGCGGTTTTTTTATGCATCGTCGGCCTGTGTTTACAACGGTGACAAGCAGAAGGCCTTCAACGTGCCGGCGCTGAAGGAGGAGGATGCCTACCCGGCTTTGCCTGAGGATGGCTATGGTTGGGAAAAGCTGTTCAGTGAGCGGATGTGCCGGCACTTCCGCGAGGATTATGGGATAGCGACGCGCGTGGCCCGCTACCACAATGTATATGGGCCGCATGGCACTTGGGATGGGGGTCGCGAGAAGGCTCCAGCGGCGGTGTGCCGCAAGGTGGCGCTGGCGAAGCTGAGCGGGAAACATGAGATCAGCATCTGGGGCACGGGCGAGCAGACGCGCAGCTTCATGTACATCACAGATTGTGTGTTTGGGACACAGATGCTTCTCAATAGTGACTACGTGGAGCCGATCAATATTGGCAGTGCAGAGATGGTTTCGATTAACCAATTGGTGGATATGGCGGAAGAGATTGCGGGGATTAAGTTAGTGCGATCTTATCAATTGGATGCGCCCAAAGGGGTCAATGGTCGCAGCAGCGATAACTCGCTTATCAAGGAGGTCTTTGACTGGGAGCCGAGCACGCGGCTGCGCGACGGCTTAGAGATTACTTACCGCTGGATCTTTGATGAGATCGTGGCTGGCCGGGCGTCGCTTTAATCATTGGTGGATTCGTCATTTGCCTTTCACCATGCGTGTGCTGCTGATCAATCAATGCTTCCACCCGGATCATGTGTCCAGCTCGCAGCATTTGACGGATCTTGCACTGGGGCTGGCTAAGGCTGGGCACGGGGTGACGGCGGTGTGTTCTAGCCGTGGCTATGACGATCCTACGCTGCGGTATCCGGTGCGTGAGCGTTGGGAGGGGATTGATATCCATCGTATCTGGACGCCGGGGCTGGGGAAGGTGACGAAGCTGAGAAGGCTGATCGACTTTGCTGTCTTTTGGCTGAATGCGGCGCGTATTTTGCTGCTGCTGCCGCGCCATGATGTGACGGTGTGCCTGACTTCACCGCCGTTGATCTCGACGCTGGGAACGCTGTCGGCGCTGGCCCGTGGCGGGGCGATTGTGCCGTGGGTGATGGATTTGAACCCTGACGAGGCGGTGGCGGCAGGTTGGCTTAAGGGGGGCGGCGTGGTGGAACGGGTGCTCTCGACGGTTCAGAACTGGAGCTTCCGTCGGGCGTCGCGGATTATTGCGCTGGATCGCTTCATGGCGCAGCGGCTGCTGGCCAAGGGGGTGGCGGAGAGTGTGATCCATGTGGATGCGCCGTGGTCGCACGATCTGGCAGTGCGCTATGATGTGGCGGCCCGGGATGCGTTTCGCTCGGAGCATGGGCTGGCAGGGAAATTCGTGGTGATGTACTCGGGCAATCATAGCCCCTGCCATCCGCTGGACACGGTGCTAGACGCTGCAGAGCGGCTGCGTGATGAGGCCGGGGTTCAGTTCTTGTTTGTGGGGGGGGGCAGCGAGTTTGTGAAGGTGAAGGCGTTTGCTAAGGATCGCGGGCTGGCAAATATCACGGCGCTGTCTTATCAGCCTATGGATCGACTGGCGGGCTCGCTTTCGTCGGCGGATTTGCATTTAGTGGTGATGGGCGATGCGTTTGTGGGGATCGTGCATCCGTGCAAAATTTATAATATTCTGACGCTGGGGATTCCGTTCCTCTTTGTGGGGCCTGAGGAGTGCCATGTATCGGATTTGACGCTGCGGTTGAATGAGCCTGCTCATGCGAGGCTTGCAAGGCATGGCGATGTGGCGGGGGTGGTGGAGCACATTCGGGCGGGGGTGGCGGCTGGCGAGATGGGATGCAGTGCTGGTGCGCAGGCTCTGGGGGCGGAGTTTGCCCATGATTTACTCTGCCCCAGGCTGATCAAAGTGATCGAGGCTGCGGCGTGTTGAGTGTGTTAGTTCCGAAGCCTATGAATGTATTTCTCGCTCTCTACGTGCCAATACCCAGCGTTAAGCTTTCTCTGGTCTTCGTTTTGTCGCTGGGCTTGTGTGCGCTGGTGACGTGGCTGGTGCTGCGGTTTCAGCGTGGGGTGGGGTTTGATAGTCCCGATGAACCTCGCAAGCAGCATAGCGGTGTGACGTCGAGGCTGGGGGGGCTGGGGTTGGGGGTGACGCTGACGGTGGGGGCGTGTTTTGCGGTTTATGATTTGGAGTCGTTTAAGGTGGCGAATTGGGGGTGGCTGATTGCGTGCAATGCGCTGGTGTTTGGTATTGGCTTTTTGGACGATTTACGGCCTTTGGGGGCCAAGGTGAAGCTGCTGGGGCAGTTGGGGGCGGCGTGTATTTTATGGGCCTCGGGTTTGTCCATTGATGTGCTGAGCCACCCGACGGAGGATACGCACATCATCCTCGGGCTGTGGAGCTTGCCGATCACGATTCTGTGGCTGATCGCGATCCCCAATATCGTGAATTTAATCGATGGGATGGACGGTCTGGCGACGGGCTTTGGTCTGTTCCTATGCCTGACGCTGGCGTTTGTGGGGCACATGGCGCTGATGCCGGATGTGGTGATGGCTTCGACGGTGATGGCGGGGGCGCTGGCGGGTTTTTTGCTGTTCAATTTCCCGCCAGCGAAGATTTTCCTGGGCGATGGCGGGGCTTATTTGATTGGCTTTTTCATTGCGTCGGTGTCGCTGGCGAGCGCGAATAAGGGGTATGTGGTGGGGAGCTTGTTGGTGACGCTGGTGGCGCTGGGGGTGCCTATTTTGGATACGCTTTTTGCGATTCTGCGCAGGGCTTTTCGTGGGGTGCCAGTGTTCCGTGCGGATGCGGAGCATATCCACCATCGGCTGATATCGCTGGGCTATACGAAGAGGCAAGCGCTGGGACTGTTGTATGGCCTGTGTGTGATGCTAAGCTTGGCAGGGATTAGCATCATGCTGTTGCGTGGCCATGCAGTCATTATTGTGGCCTCGGCTTTGTGTTTGCTGACGTTGGCGACGGCTCGTTACCTGGGCTATGTGAAGAGCTGGTCGAGGCTACAGGCGCAGCTTGCTGAGGCGATGGCTCGGCGTCGTGATACGGCGATGGCGCGGGTGTATGGCGAGCTGTTGGAATTGGAATCGGATAGGCTGGTGACGCGCGCCGACTTTGATGGGCTGCTGGAGCATAGCCTTCGGCGTATTGGGCTGGTGGCGGAGCCAGGGGTGGCGGCGGGTGGGGAGCTGGTAGCGTTCAAGCTTAGTAATGGTCGGGCTTGGGTGTTGTATCCTTTGGATAATGAGGTTTCGGTGGATGTGCGCAGGCGCTGGGCCGAGTATTACTTGGCTGGGGTGGAGGGGGCGGAGGAGCGCTGGCCGAGTGAGGGCGAGGCTCAGGCGGTGAAGGGGAACACGCAGGCATAACGAAAGGATCAAGATTTATGGATGCGTCCAACGAACGAAGGCGGAGAAGGCGAACGCGATTTACTGAGGTGAATCCAGAGGCTGATGAGCCGGAGGAGACACCGTCGCTGGAGGGGGCTCTGCCGCTAGGGGCGGTGTGGGCGCTGGGACTTTTCCCGGTGGTGGTTTGCTTGCTGGGCAGTTTGGATGATGGGCGAATCCAGGCGGGTGTAGCGGCTGTGATTGGTCTGCTAGCCGTGTGTGTGCCGCCACGAGCTAAGCTGCCGCTGGTGCTGCTGGCGGTGTGTATGGTGGTCATGGGGCTGCCGCTGCTGACGATGCTGGAGTTGCCCTGGCCGCACTGGCCTGCTTGGCGTGTGCCGTTGGTGAATGATTTGGGGGTGGTGCTGCCGTCTAGCTGGTCGGCGCAACGCTGGGTGACGCTGGAGGTCTGGTGCGGCACGGGGGTGACACTGGTCTGGCTGCTGTGGTGCGCATTGGGGCTCCACGCTCCTGATGATCGGCGACGAGTGGTGCAGGTGCTGACGGCGGGGTTGATTGGGATCGCCGTTGTTTCGATGGTGGCCCGGTTTGTGGGGTATGATCCTGTGCTCTGGGATCATGGCGTCATTGGCACAATCCTGGACTTTGGGCCGTTTTCCAATCGCAACCAATTTTCGACTTTGATGGCGATGTCGGCGGTTCTTTGTCTCGCCTGTGCTTATGATTTGCAGCGGCGAAAGAAGAAAATGTGGTTGTTCTATGGCTTGGGGGTAGTGCCTGTGTTTGCTTGTTTGTTGATCAATACGTCGCGCGGTGGCGTGGTGCTGTTTTTCGTCGGTGTGGTCGCGTGGTTTGGCACGGCGGCTTTGCGCAAGGGGGCGGCAAAACGCTTGGCTATGGCTGGAACGATTTTGTTGGGGGCGACGTCAGCTTTGGTGCTGTTTGGGTCGCATTTGGTTGAGAAATTTAAGACGGTCAATGGCAGTGTGGTGCAGACGATCGTGGGGGACGGGCGCAGCAAGATTTTCAAGGACTCGCTGCTGTTGATCAGTGACCACGCAGGGTTGGGCACGGGTTTGGGCAATTTTGCCAGTGTCTTCGGCATGATGAATACGCATAAGGATCCTATCGCGGTGATGCTGCACCCTGAGAGCGATTTTTTGTGGTTCCTCGCCGAGGCGGGTTGGCCTGCGACGCTGGCGATGCTGATTGGTCTGGGGGCTCTACTGTCGATGACGGGGCCGTGGGCGAGTGGGGCAGAAAGTTCCAATCGTCGGTCGCGGCGGTTGCGTGTGGCGGCTTCGATTGCGGCGGGATTGGCTATACTGCATAGCATGGTGGATACGCCGATGCACAATCGCGCTTTATTGCTGGTGCTCTGCCTAGTGGCGGCGCTGGCGGTGAGCCCCAAAAAACTTGAGGCGGCACGAGGCTGGAGTGTGCCTTGGCTTTTCCGCTTAGCCGGGCTGGGGTGCCTCGCGGCCAGTGCGACATGGGGACTGAGTGTGGCGGGTAAACCCACGGTTTTCGGTGTATCCGACCGTAATGTAGGCATGGCACTGGCCGCCGCTGAGATG
Source organism: Verrucomicrobiota bacterium (assembly GCA_031411235.1). GTDB lineage: Bacteria > Verrucomicrobiota > Verrucomicrobiia > Verrucomicrobiales > Verrucomicrobiaceae > JANOAR01. Next base: position 41,353 of record JANOAR010000216.1, read on the forward strand.
CAGCGGGGCAATCCAAGCGCGGCATGGCTGGCCGCCAATCATACCGTGGCCGCAGCTCCTCTGGACTCGACGGCTTACACGATGCGAGCCCAGGTAGGACTGGCGGCGGGCGGCAGTGAGTCGGCGGCTGTGGCGGACTTCGCGCGGGCACGTTACTTGGAGCCCAATTTGGCGGTCGTGTGCAGCGAGGAGATGCAGACGTGGATGCAGGTGAAGCCAGCTTACGCGCTGGCGGCGCTGCGTGAATTGCTAAGCCGCGACCCGATTCGCGCTCCGACACATTATGCACTGATGCTCAATGAGGTGCTGGCCCATCATGTGGAGCTGAAGCCTGCGATGCTTGATCTGGCAACCACGCCGCATTATTTACTCTATTATTTGGAGAGACTGAGCGGGGCAGAGTTTAAGGCGGTCTTGGCGCTTTTTTTGGAACGCTACCCAGCTTTGGAGGGGATGAGCCACCAGGAGGGGCTGTCCCTATTTCGCACCTGGCAGGCCCATGGCGATAAGGACGAGTTGTTTCGTAGCTTGCAGAAGCACACCGAATGGCACGCCTTTGGCTGGCCAGTGCTCGCCCAAGAGCTGGCTGCCCGAGGCGATTCAGGCGCTGCCTACCGGCTGGCTCGTCGGTATATCGAACCGCAGGTCAACGTGATAGCCGATCTGCGCACACCCACGGGCCAGCTCGAACGGGAGTTCCTCTTTAGCCCCACCGACTTGATGAAGGGGCTGACTCTGGCCGCGACTCTGCGGGCCAAGGCCAAGGGCGGCAACCTCGACCAAAAGTCTGTGCCATTGGCGCAGAATGAGGATCTCTCCCGCGCCCTGGCGATCCTTGAAAAAATCACCGACGTGCCAGGAGGGAAGCTCACCGTCCTCCTCGAAATGGCTTCCATAAAGGCAGAGATGGGCGAACAAACAGCGGCGTGGGAGCTGCTGAAAAAGTATTTAGTAGAGGCAAAAATGCTCTAAAACGACCCACGCCTGTGCTGCATAGCCAGGCGAGTATTCGAGTCAAAAAGGCGCAGGAGTCAGAGCCAGAAGAACTCGGGTGCAGAATGCTCAAGCGAGCAAAAGCACCCTTGGTTCTGAGATTCTCCGATCTACCTGCGCTTTTTTGTGCCCTGATCACGCTCTCACTCAGGAGCGCGTCGTGTTCTCAAAAACGGGACAAGGCACGAAACTAGAAATCTTATTTGACCGAATGATTCTCATCCTTTAGCTTCTCTGATAATCAGTAATGCCTCTCAACCAATAGATTTTTTATGGCTAAAGTAGTTATCATAGACGACGAGAGTTCCATCCTGGAACTGATGAGCAAACTCTGCCGCTCAGTCGGCCATACCGTGGTGGCTTGCCAGACGGGCGTGGAGGGACTCGCAGCGGTGAGAAGCCACCAGCCCGATGTCGTCATCGTAGATTTGCGAATCGGCGATGTGAACGGCCTGGATATTGTCAAAACCTGCCGAGTCGAAGCCCCCGCTTCTGCGGTCATCATGGTCACGGGACACGGCAGCGTCGAGACGGCTGTGGAGGCGATGCGACTTGGCGCTTTCGACTATTTGACGAAACCCTTCGACTTGGGCGACCTGATCAAAACGGTGAACCAAGCCCTTGCTCGTAGTGGCAAAGCGGGTGCGCAACCCGCCCTCTCGACGCCAGCGGTGCGCAGCGGCAACAACTCGAAATTGATCGGGCACAGCGAGGCCATTCAGAAAATCTTTGAACTGGTGCGGCGCGTGGCGAATGCCGAGAGCCCCTTGTTGCTCGAAGGAGAATTCGGCGTGGGCAAACACATGGTCGCGCGTGCCGTCCACGAGGCGAGTCGGCGCAACTCGGCTCCATTCAAAGAACTGCAATGCAGCGCCTTGCCTGAAGATGTGCTGGAGGCCGAGCTTTTTGGCCAAGGCACCACCATGGCGGGGATATTCACCCGAGCCGCAGGTGGCACGGTGCATCTGGCCGAGGTCAATCAATTGCCGCCCCGTATTCAGGCGCAGTTGAATTCCTTCCTCGATGATGTGCAGAGCAAGCGCGGCGGTGCCTGGGGGGCCAGTGCTAGCACCCCGACTTTCCGGCTTATTACCTCCACCACGATCCCGCTGGAGGAGGCCGCAGCGGCTGGGAAATTTCGCGAAGATTTGTTCTATAAAATCTCAGTCGTGCCGGTGAAAATCCCGCCTTTGCGCGAGCGCCGCGAAGATATTCGCCCCTTGGTCGAACACTTCCTGCGGGATCTCGCCGAGCGCAGCGACGCGCCAGCCAAGGCCATTGACGGCTACGCATTGGAGTTTTTGGAAAAGTACGCTTGGCCGGGCAATATCTCCGAGTTGCGCAACGCCGTGGAGCGTGCCTGTGCGCTCTCGGAGGGCGAGCGGATCAAGCCCTCCGACTTGCCGGGTAAAGTCAGCCAGCAGATCGAAGTGCCCAGCCCGACCGTGGGCGGTACCAAGGTGCAACTGCCCATCGGCTCGCCGCTGGACGACTACATCAAGGCCCAGGAACGTGTGTTCATCCAAGAGACGCTCAAGTACAACAACGGCTCGCGCGAGAAAACCGCCAGCATGTTGGGCGTGAGTATCGCCACACTGTACCGCAAGATGGGACTCAACGTCGAGCGTCGCACAACCCAATAACACGCCCTCGTCGCCCTCCGCAAACGAGTTCAAAACAGGCCCGCCCCGCAATGAAATGCGCGGCGGGCTTTTTTTATCCCGCACGCCGCGAGCCAGATACTGGCGGCATCTCCACCGTGTCGTCCTTTTGTGCAATGCCCTCCGCACTCTTGTCATTTTGGCTTCTCAGGAAGCAAGACGGCCCACGCCGCGTATAGTCCCATCATGACCCATCGGTGGCACTCTATTATCCTCGCTTGCTCCCTCGCACTGGCCCATGCCGCCAGCGCCGCAGTGCCTTCCTTTCGCAATGAAGTCCAGCCGCTCCTCGCCAAGTATGGTTGCAGCACGGGCGCGTGCCATGGCGCGGCGGCGGGGCAGGGCGGGTTCAAGCTCTCGCTGCTCGGCTATGACGGCCTCGGCGACCACCTCTCCATCACCCACGCGGCCAATGGGAGGCGCATCGTTTTGGAAGACCCCGCGCGTAGCCTTTTCCTACTGAAAGCCACCAAAGCTGTGCCACACAAAGGCGGTGAAAAGATCAAGGCTGGCAGCACTGAATACACCTTGCTCGCCAACTGGATCGCTGCCGGAGCCCCCGCGCCGCAGGACAGCGATGCTCGCATTCAGCGCATCGAGATCAGCCCTGCTCATGCCACCTTGAAACCCGGTGCCAGCCAGCCGCTGAAGGTGATGGCGACCTTTAACGATGGCCGCAGCGAAGACGTCACCCGCTGGGTACGCTACACCGCAGGCAACACTTCCGTCGCCACCGTAGATGAGGTCGGCAATGTCAAGGTCAGTGGTTACGGTGAAGGCACCATCACCGCCTGGTTTCTCAGCAAGCTCAGCATCGCCACCATCACCGCGCCGTATGAGCAGGTCGTCAAACCTGCGGCTTTTGCTGCCCTCCAACCGCGCAATTTCATCGACGAGCGCGTGCTTGAAAAACTGCGCGAGCTGAACCTCCCGCCCTCTGAGCGATGCTCCGACGAAGCCTTCATCCGCCGCGCCTACCTCGATACCATTGGCATGTTACCCACAGCCAGCGAGGTGCGTGACTTCCTCGCCAGCAAAGAATCTAACGCTCGCGATGCCCTCATCGAGCGCTTGTTACAGCGCCCCGAATTCACGGATTACTGGGCTTACAAATGGAGCGACCTGCTCCTCGTCAACAGCGACAAGCTGCCCGTCATCCCCATGTGGAGCTACTACCAGTGGATACGCCGCAACGTCGAGCTGAACACCCCGTGGGATGAACTTGTGCGCGACCTGCTTACCGCCACTGGCAGCACTTTTGAAAACGGTGCAGGCAACTTCTTCACCCTCCACGACGAGCCCACTCGCCTCGCCGAGACCGTCAGCGTCGCCTTCCTCGGCATGTCCATCAACTGCGCCAAATGCCACAACCACCCCATGGAAAAATGGACTAACGACCAGTATTTCGCCTTCACCAACCTCTTCGCCCGCGTGCGCTCCAAGAACGGTGAGCAAGCCGACGAGCGCATCATCTTCAGCGCCAGCGAGGGCGACATCATCCAGCCCCTCACCGGCAAACCCCAGCCGCCCGCGCCCCTCGATGCCCAGCCCATCAGCATCACCGCGAGCAAGGATCGCCGCATCGCCATGGCCCAGTGGCTCACTGCGCCCGAGAATCCCTACTTTGCCCGCAGCATCACCAATCGCATTTGGGCCAACTTCTTCGGCACTGGCCTCGTCACCGCCGTCGATGACCTGCGCATGACCAATCCTGCCAGTAATGAAAAGCTGCTCGGCCAAGCCGCCCAGCATCTTATCAAAAACGGCTTCGATTTGAAGTCGCTGATGCGCACCATCCTCCAGAGCGAGACCTACCAGCGCAGCAGCGTCGCTCTCGCTGAAAACAAGGCCGACACCCGCTTCTACTCCCACTACTACCCACGCCGCCTCAGCGCCGAAGTCATGCTCGATGCCGTCAGCCAAGTCACCGCTGTGCCCACCAATTTCAGCTCCGATAAGCGCAATGCCAACAAAGCCAAAGGCGAAGCCTACCCCATGGGCTACCGCGCCCTGCAACTGCCCGACAGCCACACCGCCAGCTACTTTTTAGACGCCTTCGGCAGACCCGACCGCGTGCAGACCTGCGACTGCGAGCGTACCAACGAACCCAGCATGGCCCAGGCCCTGCACATCGCCAACGGCGACACGCTCAACCTCAAGCTCGCGGCGAAAGACAACCGCGTGGATCAACTCCTCGTCAGCGGCAAACCCAGCGCCCAACTCGTTGAAGAAGCCTACCTCACCGCCGTCGCCAGGCACCCCACTTCCGCCGAGTCGAAGGCCATGGCGACCCTGCTCGACACCGCCAAGCCCGAGGCCAAACGCGAAGTCATGCAAGACATCCTATGGAGCCTCATGAGCGCCCGGGACTTTGTGTTTAATCATTAAAACCTTGTCTCAAACCGCCTCACCCTTTCCCATCATGAGCCTTTGCAAGACACCTCTCCTCCTCGCGCTTCTCCTCGCCAGCGCCGCCCATGCCGCGCCCATCGACTACGCCCGCGACATCGCACCGCTCTTCGATGCCCACTGCATCGACTGCCATGCGGCAGACGATGCTGATGGCGACTTCTCCCTCGACACCTTCGCTGCCTTGGCCAAAGGCGGCAAGACGGGCAAGGCTGTTGAAGCAGGTAAATCGCAGGACTCACTGCTGGTGAAGTTCCTCGAAGGCCGCAGCGGCAAGTCGGGCAAAAACCAGTTCATGCCGCCGGGTAAAAAGGAGCATCTCGCGCCTGCTCAGATCGCCATGATTCGCCAATGGATCGACGAAGGCGCACATGGCCCCAGCGCTGGCTCCGCAGCCCCAGCCGACCCCTTTGCCAAGCTGCCCAAAATCGCCAGCAACACCGCCATCAAGCCCATTCGTTCCGTCGCCGTCAGCCCCGATGGCAAGATCATCGCCCTCGGTCGCTACGGCAGCATCGAGCTGCTTGATGGCACCAGCCACAAGTCCTTGCGCTCGCTCGCAGGCATCGCTGGCAATCCCAACACGATGACCTTCAGCAATGACAGCCACAGCCTCTTCATCGCTGCTGGCGATGCCGGCGTCAGCGGCATCGCCTATCGCTTCAGCACCACCGACGGCACGCTCACGGCGAAGTATCAGGGCCACAGCGATGCCCTCTACGCCCTGGCTTTATCGCCCGATGGCAAGCAACTCGCCACCGGCGGCTACGACCAAAAAATCCTGCTCTGGGACATCGCTACCGCCAAACAAACGAAGCTGCTCAAAGGCCACAACGGTAGCGTCAACGCCCTCAGCTACCGCCCCGATGGCAAGCTGCTCGCCAGCGCCAGCGCCGACCGCACCATCAAGCTCTGGGACACCGCCAGCGGCACCCGCCTCGACACCCTCTCGCAGCCCACCAAGGAGCAGTTCGCCGTCGCCTTTTCCCACGATGGCCGCTCCCTCGTCGCCGCCGGAGCAGACAGCCGCATCCGCCTCTGGAGCGTCAGCGCCCAAGCCACTGAAGGCAGCACCCCCATCGCAGAAACCAAGTTCGCCCACGAAGGCACCATCCTCCGCCTCGCCTACTCGCCCGATGGCAAAAGCTTACTCTCCAGCGCCTCAGATCGTGGCGTGAAACTCTGGAACGCCAGCGACATCACCGAGCGCCACGCCTTTGAAAAACAAAGCGACTGGGCCAGCGCCGTCGCATGGGCAGGCAACAGCCAAATCCTCGCCGCACGGCAGGATGGCAGCGCCGCGATGTATGACGTGAGCACAGGCAAGGCGACGCTCGTGGCCATGCAGTGGCCTGCGGCTGCGCGACGACTGCCCGTGCATCGCCTTGTGCCTCCCACGGTTCGCTGCCAAGCAGCCAAACCCAAAGCGACCGCCAAAGCCAAAGCAATGGCCAAAGCCGCTGCCACACCCCCAGCCAAACCAGGCGTCCCCGCCATCACCCGCTTGAATCCACCTGGATTCCAGGCAGGCGGCACCGCAGTCATCAGCGTCATCGGCACTGGACTTGATAAAGTCACCACCGCCAAAGCCAGCGACCCGCGCATCACCTTCAAGCTCACCCTCATCAAACCCACCGAGTTGTGGCTCGAAATCCACGCCCCAGCCGACCTTCCCCGCGCCGCCTACGACCTCTCCCTCGTCAGCCCCGCAGGCGAGTCCGCCAAAATAAAGTTCTACGCCGACAACCTGCCGATCACGGATCTCCATTCACTCCCCATCGAAATCCCCAGCACGGATCGGCCCAGCAACGTCTTCGGCACCCTCACCGCCATCGGCCAGCGCGACATCATCATCATCATCGCCCATCCCGGCCAGACCCTCACCCTCGACCTCGCCGCCAAGGCCATCGGCAGCAAGCTCGCTAACCCCCTCTTGGAACTCTTCGGCAATACCGCCAACGGCAAGCGCCTCGCCGCCAGCAGCGGCCTCGATAGCGGCAGCGACCCCTTCATCGCCTACACCGTGCCAGCGGGCGACAAGACCCAGTACTTCCACGCGAAGGTCAGCGAGACGACCCTCGACGGCAGCCCCGACCATGTCTATCGCCTCACCATCGGAGCCCTCCCCGTCGTCGTCGGCTGGTGGCCCCTCTCGGTGAAAGCCAATGCCGAGACCGACATCCACCTCATCGGCTACAACCTCAAAAAGACCACGACCACGGTCAAAGCAGGAGCCAGCGGCGAGATCACCCTCCCCCTCGACACCCCCTACTACCGCAGCCGTGTCCCCATGAAAGTGCTCGTCAGCGAGATGACTGAGCAGCTCGAAACCGACCTCATTCCTTCACCAGCGAAAACGGAAAACGGGAAACGGAAAACGGAAAACGCCACCCTCCCCCTCTCCATCAACGGCCTCCTCCACAACCCAGCGTCCCCCGACGAAGCCGACACCGACGACTACCCCTTCACCGCCCAAAAAGGCGAACTCATCCTCATCGAAACCCAAGCCGCCGCCCTCGGCTCCCCCGCCGACACCAAGCTCGAAGTCCTCGATGCCCAGTTCAAACCCGTGCCCCGCCTGCTCCTCCAAGCCGTCCGCGACTCCTGGATCAACTTCCGCAGCGTCGATGCCAACAACCCCGACGCCCGCGTCGAAAACTGGCGCGAGATGGATCTCAACCAGTACATCTACTTCCAGGGCGACATCGCCCGCATCTTTCGCCTCCCGCGCGGCCCCGACAGCGGCTTCCTCTTCTACGGCTTTGGTGGCAAGCGCCGCGCCTACTTCGACACCACCGCCACCGGCCACGCCCTCGACGAGCCCTGCTATGTCGTCGAGCCCCAGCCCCTCGGCACCACGCTCCCCTCCACCGGCCTCCCCGTCTTCACCCTCCACTACACCAACGACGACGCCAGCGACCGCCGCAGCGGCAGCGACTCCCGCCTCTTCTTCACCGCCCCCGTCGCAGGCCAGTACATCGTCCGCGTCAGCGACTCACGCGGCCTCAGCGGCGAGCGCTTCGCCTACCGCCTCACCCTGCGCAAGCCCCAGCCCGACTTCGCCCTCACCCTCGATGGCGACAAGCCCACTCTCGGCCCCGGTGCCTCCATCGGCTTCTCCGTGAAGGCTACCCGCAAAGAAGGCTTTGAAGGCCCCATCACCGTGCGAATCGAAGGCGTCCCCCCAGGCTACTACGCCTCCACCCCCCTCGTCATCGAAGCCGGAGCCGAGATCGCCAACGGCAGCCTCTTCGCTGCCCCCACCGCCGCCAAAAACGCCGACTGGAGCAAGGTAAAAGTCACCGCCACCGCCACCATCGACGCCCAACAAATCACCCGCCCAGGCAACCCCTTCACCACCGTCACCCTCACCGACAAACCCAAAGTCCTCGCCATCCTAGAGCCCGCCGTGAAAGAGCGCCCCGCCCATCGCCCCATCGCGGAAAACCTCCAGCCCCTCGAAGTCACCATCGCCCCCGGCGAAACCAAAGCCGTCTGGCTCCGCGCCGAACGCAGCGGCAATGACGCCCTGCTCAACTTCGACATCCATAACCTCCCCTTCGGCATCATCATCGACAACATCGGTCTCAGCGGCGTCGCTGTACGCGCCGGCGAGAGCGAGCGAGAAGTCTTCCTCACCGCCGCCAAATGGGTGCCCGAGCAAGACCGCCTCTGCCACGCCGCCGTCAACTCCGCCCGCGCCGAGCAAGACAGCGCCGGCGTGCAGACCAGCTACCCCGTGCTGCTCAAGGTGCGCAAAGCCACCGGCGTCGTCGCCCAGTAGGCGCATTCGCCAGAGTGCGGCGCGGCCAAACATGCTGCACGGCAGTCTATCTGAGCCGCTGGTGGCATTCACCATCCGTCCGGCCCATCGTCTGGCCAATCAATGACCCCCTCTCGCGATCTCGATGCTGAGTTCCTCCACCTGCTGGAGGATCAGGAGTTCGACGGCATCTACCCGGCGGAGATCCAGGGCCTGTCGTATCGGCAGTGGACACCCGTCAAGGTATGCCGAAAGGCCGCACAGATGCTCGCCCCGCACCCCGACTTCCGCGTGCTGGACGTGGGCTGCGGGCCGGGGAAATTCTGCGCCGTGGGAGCGGCGGCGACCGGGGCGCACTTCACCGGCGTGGAGCAGCGGGAGCGCCTCGTCAAGATCGCCCGGCACATGATTCGCCGCTACAAGATCGCCCGCGTGCAGATCCTCCATGCCAACATCATGGATGTCGGCTTCGGCGGCTTCGACTCGATCTACCTGTTCAACCCCTTCCAGGAAAACCTCCTCGACGACGCCCTGCGCATCGACTTCGCCGTGCCGCTGGAGCCCGCGCTCTACCAGGAATACAACGCCTATGTGAAGGCCCAGCTAGAGCAGATGCCCCCCGGCACCCGCGTGGCCACCTACTGGGGCCTCGCCGAAGAAATCCCTGCCAGCTACGAGTGCGAGGAGACAGCCTTTGAGGGGTTGTTGAAGCTTTGGATCAAGCGGTGAGCGGAG
>JANOAR010000217.1:0-3299 GCA_031411235.1 Verrucomicrobiota bacterium
TGCCTTGCTCTCAGATGAGGCTAATGGGGTTCGCATCAGCTCAGTAACGTGGCTGGAGTTCCGCAACAGGCTCACTGAACTCACCCCGGACGCAGATGAAAGAAGCAGGGCGATGCAGATTTACCGAACCCTGCTGGGAGAAGGCATTCCAACGGATGATGACATCGCCCATCGCGCCCATTTGTTGAGGCAAACAACCACGGAGCGTTTGCCGAACATCGATGCTCTGATCGCTGCCACCGCCGCTGAGCATGGCGCAATCCTAGTTCGTCGCGATCCTCATATGGCAGGCATTCCCACCTCTGCTGTGGCTCAGCTCGTGTTACCCGACAAATCATCAACAGCAAAATCTTAGCACACTCCAATGGCACTCCACTCTTATTCAGGAAGTCCTTCAATGTTGAAGCGTGGCAAGTTCATCGGCCTCATGGCTTATTTGCTTGCTGCTTTGACCCCAGCTCATGCAGAGCCTCGCAGCAGCGCGAGCTACTCGATCAGTACAGACACGGCCAATGCAGCGGGTGGGCGGGCGACGAGCGCGAACTACTCGGACGATGGCAGCCTTGGTGATGTGGTGGGTGTCTCGGCCACGGCCTCGCCGGTGCTGGCGATGAAGCACGGCTTCATCGGCCAGCTCTATGAAACCCAGTCGCTGGCCATTGCGGCGAGTCCGGCGGCGGTGATCGAGGGGCAGACGACGCTGCTCTCGGCGGTGGCGACGATGGATGACGGCAGCCAGATCAACCTGGGTAACAGCGATGCCTTGTGGTCGGTGCTAGATGGGCCGTTGACGGGCATCAGCAGCAGCGGCGTGGCCACAGCGGACTCGGTGTTCATCAATGCTCCGGCCAGCGTGTTGGGAACCTGGAACGGCAGCAACGGCAACCTCACGCTCACGGTGCTGAACACCAACGTGGTGCCGCCGGGCGACACGGTCTCTGATCCGGTCTTCACGCCGCAGAGCTTTGCCACAAGCCAGGTGGGGCTGTATCAAGGGCTGCTGAAAGACATCGGTGGCAACGTGGTGGGGGCGCTCACGGGCTTCAAGTTGCTGAGCACGCGGGCCTTCACCGGCAAGGTGGTGCTCAACGGCGTCACCTACTCGCTCAGTGGCAGCTTCCTGGCGGATGGCAGCTTCAGCGGCTCGATCTTGCGCACGGGGAAGACGGCGCTGGCGGTGACTCTGCGCCTGGGCAGCACGGCGGGTGGCGGACTGACGCTGCAAGGCACGGTCAGCGGCGATGGCACGGTGGGCACGGGCTTCATCGCGCAGGCTCCCTACACCCTGCTGAATCCTGCGCCGACGGCACTGGTAAGGAGCTACACCTTCCTGGTGCCTGCGCCCGCCACGGGCGATGCGACTAAGCCGGAAGGCGAGGGCTACGGCTCGGCCAAGGTGAGCACGCTGGGCGTGATCACGACGGCAGGGAAGACGGGCGATGGCGTGGCCTTCACCCACACGGGCTACCTGACGGCGGACAAGCAGTGGCATCTGTTCCAATCGCTCTACACCGGGAAGGGCCAGCTCGCGGGGGTGCTGAGCTTCCGCGATGTGCCGGGCGTGAGTGACCTGGATGGTCATGTGCGCTGGGTGAAGAACCCGAACCTCCTCAATAAGAGCTACCCGGCGGGCTTCAACCTCGCGCCTGGGCTGGTCGGTGCGCTCTACACGCCGCCGCTCGCCGCACAGCGGGTGCTGACGCAACTGGCCAACCAGCACTACAACGCTCGGCTGACGTTGGCGGGCACGGGTCTGGCCAATGGCGGGATTGCGAAGACATTGAGCTGGCTGAGCACCAACGCGCTGGCCTACTACGGCCCGGAGAAGCTGGCCGCGACGATGGCGGCGAGCACCGGCATTTTAACCGGCAGCTACTATGATCCGGCGATCAAGCTGACGGTGCCCTTCGCTGGGGCGGTGCTGCAAAAGCAGGGGCTGGCAGGCGGCAACTTCCTGGTGAGCAACAAGGCGGGGTATTTGCTGATCGAACCCGGCACGAGCTTCCCGTATCCGGGCAGCGAGGGGGCGGGTGCATTGGCACGGCTGAGCTTGCCCGCCAGCCCGGCGACAGCGCCCATTCTCAGCCCTGCCAATTTCAGTACGACTGCGGCAGGCAGCTTTGGCGGCATCCTCAACAATGGCCTCGACATCAGCGGTGGCTTGGAAAGCGTGGTCGTGACGAGCACGGGTGCCTTGAGCGGCAGCGTCGTTATCGAAGGCAAGCGCTATGCCTTCAAGGGCACGCTGGCGTCCGATGGCGTAGCGGCGGTGGTGATCCTGCGCACGGGTTTGCCAAGCATCGTCGGCGATCTTCATCTGGCTCTGGCAAACGGCACGGCAGATGGCTTTCAACTGACGGGGACATTCAACGCCGACGGTACGAGCCATGCCATTGATGCCCAGCGCTTCCCAGTTTTTACCAAGTTACTGCCAGCGCCGCAGACGGGCAAATACACGCTGGCGATGCGCGCACCTGATGGCGTGGACACAGCGCTCACGCCCGGCGGCGATGGTTTCGCGAGCCTGACGATGAGCTATCTCGGAGCAGCAACGGGCACACTGACGCTGGCCGATGGCACGACGACGACATTTGCCAATCGCGTCTCCCGCAACGGCGAGTGGTCGCTGCATCGCAGTCTCTACACCACCGGCTATCTCGCGGGCAAGCTGACCTTCCGCGACGTCGCAGGCATCAGCGACTTGGACGGCCAATGGCGCTGGGTGAAGCCCAACGCGGTGCCGAAGACGACGACGTATCCTGCTGGGTTCAACGTGACGCGCGGCGTCATCGGTAGCCTCTACACGCCACCGCTGGTGAACAACCGTGCGCTGGCAACGCTGCCCAACACCAACTTCAACGCCTGGCTGCGACTGAGTGGGCCGGATATGTCTACGCTGGCCGCATTGACGCTGCTTTCCGTGGATCGCGCCGCGACCTGGAACACGGCGAACAAGATCCTCTACTACGGCCCCGACAAGGCCACGATCACCTTCACGCCCACCACAGGCCTAACGACGGGCAGCTACATCGACACGGCCAACGGCGTGAGCCTCACCTTCGGCGGTGCGCTGCTGCAGAAGCAGGGGCTGCTCACGGGCCGTTACACGGCGAGCGGACAATCGGGACTGTTCTCGATTGCACCGAGGTAAGCAGGATCACCCTAGGTGCGGCCTTGGCCACTCATTGTGTACGGGCTGCTCAGACAAAGTTGAGGCACGCAAGCGAGCGCCAGTCCACGCGCATGAACGGCTTGATCAGCTCGCCTGAACAAACCAAGCCAGCCTGAGCGTATCGCTG
>JANOAR010000218.1:0-3455 GCA_031411235.1 Verrucomicrobiota bacterium
CCATGATCGGCGTGCTCGGCAAGAAGAACAGCCGCTTCGCCTACATCGGCGACATCATCACCGCCCATATTCGCGAGTCCACACCGACCGCGAGCGTGAAGAAGGGTGAAGTCGTCCGTGCCGTCATCGTCCGTACCGCGCATCCTATCCGCCGCACTGACGGCTCGATCCTCCGCTTTGACCGGAACGCGATGGTCATCATCGACAAAGACAACAACCCGAAAGGAACGCGCATCTTCGGTCCCGTGGCTCGTGAGCTGCGTGACAAGAACTTCATGAAGATCGTTTCCCTCGCCCCCGAAGTGCTATGAGCCGAGTCAAAACCCACGTCAATAAAGGCGATTCAGTCGTCGTCATCTCCGGTGCCCACAAAGGCGCGCAGGGTATCATCATGGAAGTGCAGACCTCCAAGAACCGCGTGCTGATCGAAGGCGTCCGCATGATCAAAAAGACCGTCAAGCCCAGCCAGAAGCATCAGGCCGGCGGGATCATCGAAGTCGAAGGTCCGATCCACATTTCCAACGTGAAGAAGGCTGAGGCCGCCCCCAAGGCGAAGACAGCCAAGAAGAAGGTTGCGAAAAAGAAGTAGTCCCCCAATATGCCGCCCCCCTTGCCCGGTCACGCCTCACGGCTGAAGCCCGCAATGGAAAGGCCGCACAGCCAACACTGAAACATGATCCCCGCATTACAGACCCTGTATAAAGAAAAGCTCCGCGACTCGCTGAAGACTCAGCTCGCGCTCGAGAACGTGCATCGCGTGCCGAAGCTCGAAAAGATCGTCATCAACTGCGCCGTCGGCTCTCAGGCAGAGCGTAAGCAGGCGATCGAAGACGCCGTCAACGAAGTCACTCTCATCACCGGCCAGAAACCCATCATCACCCAGAGCAAGAAGGCCATCGCCAACTTCAAGCTGCGTGCCGGTGAAAACGTCGGTGTCAAAGTCACCCTGCGCGGCCCGCGCATGTATGATTTCCTCATGCGCCTCGTCCGCACCGCCCTGCCGCGCGTTCGTGACTTCCGTGGTGTCGCCCCCCGTGCCTTTGATGGCCGTGGCAACTACACCCTCGGCGTGAGCGATCAGTCCATCTTCCCCGAGATCGAACTCGACAAGGTCAAGCGCACGCTTGGTTTTGACATCACCTTCGTCACCTCCACGGACAATGACGATCATGCACGTGAGCTGCTCCGTGCGCTCGGCATGCCCTTCCGTGGCAAGATCACCCAGACGCAGAACAAGGGCGAAGGCCAGCCTGCTGAAGCCGCCGCCGCCTAACCTGAACTGAACCGTCCGACTCCCACGAGCCATGACCGACCCCATCTCTGATTTTCTCACCCGCATCCGCAATGCCGCATCCGCAGGCCAGCAGGAGTGTTTCGTGCCCTTCTCCAAAATGAAGAGCGAGCTCTCCCGCATCCTTCAGGAAGAAGGCTACCTGTGGAGCTACGAAATGGACACCAGCGCCGCGCATCCGCGCATCAAGCTGAAGATCAAGTACCAGGGCAAGGCCCCGGTCGTCCGCAACCTCACCCGCATCAGCAAGCCTGGTCTGCGGAAGTACGTCTCTGTTGACGAGATCCCGCGCGTGCTCGGCGGCCTCGGCATCTCCATTCTGTCCACCTCACGCGGCATCATGACTGGTGCCCGCGCCAAGAAAGCCAAGGTGGGCGGCGAACTTCTGGCCCAGATCTGGTAATCAAGGAGGAACACCATCATGTCACGCGTCGGTAAACTACCCATCTCTCTCCCTGACAAAGTCTCCGTCAAAATCGGAGCGGACCGCAGTGTCCACGTCGAAGGCCCCAAGGGCAAACTCAACTGGGCATTCCCTGAAGGCATCGCTGTCGTCGCGGAAGGCAAAGAAGTCCTCGTCACCCGTCTCAACGAAGACCGCCGGGTCCGCGCCATGCACGGCACCACCCAGCGCCTCATCGGCAACATGATCGAAGGCGTCAGCAAGGGCTACTCCAAGAACCTCGAAATCCACGGCGTCGGTTTCCGCGCTGCGGTGAAAGGCAGCGTGATCGACCTTAACCTGGGTCAATCGCATCCACGTCTTCATCCGATCCCTGCTGGTGTCAAAGTGACCGTCACTGAGAACACCAAGATCGCGATCGAAGGCATCGACAAACAAGTCGTCGGCCAGCTCGCCGCTGACATTCGGGCCTACTACCCGCCGGAGCCTTACAAGGCCAAGGGCGTGCGTTATGTGGGCGAACAGATCCGCCGCAAGGCAGGCAAGAGCGTGAAGTAATTTATTTGGAGGAAACTCATCATGGCAGTGAAGAATCGCAAACTCAGCCGCACGCGTATCCACGCGCGCATCCGCAAGACACTCAAGGGCACTCTCGCCCGGCCACGTCTCGCGGTCTATTTCTCCAACACGAATGTCTATGCCCAGGTCATCGATGATGACGCAGGCAGGACCATCGTTTCGGCCTCGACCAAGGAAAAAGGTTTCGGTGACGGCAAGGCCAACATCGCTAACGCCACGAAAGTCGGCGAGGCTCTGGCAGTGCGCGCCCTCGCCGCCAACATCACCCAAGTCGTTTTCGACCGCGGTGGTTTCATCTACCACGGCAAGGTCAAGGCTCTCGCCGACGCCGCCCGTGAAAAGGGCCTGAAGTTCTAATCCCCACTATTCCTTTTTTATGGCAGCAGATTTTAATCGTTCCGGCAGTGAAAGAGACAGCTCGGACTCCGTCGAGAAAGTGGTCCACATCAACCGATGCGCCAAGGTCGTCAAAGGTGGTCGCCGTTTCAGCTTCTCCGCACTCGTCGTCTCTGGTGATCGCCAGGGCAAAGTGGGCTGGGGTTTTGGCAAGGCCAACGAAGTCTCCGACGCCATCAAGAAAGCGACTGAAAACAGCCGCAAGAAGATGAACCTCGTCCATCTCAACAACAACACCATCCCCCATGAAGTGATCGGTGAGCACGGTGGCGGTGCCATCATGCTCAAGCCCGCCTCTCCTGGTACCGGCATCATCGCCGGTGGTGGAGCCCGCGCTGTGCTCGAAGCCGCTGGTGTGAAAGACGTCATCGGCAAATCGCTGGGCTCCAGCAATCACGCCAACGTCGTCAAGGCAACCCTCGCCGCCCTCGCTGCTCTTCGTCCGAAGGATGAGATCATGCGTGCCCGTGGCAAGGAAATCAAAGAGCGCAAGCCGCTCTGATTGATTTCAAATTTCAAATTTCAAATTTCAAATCCCTATGCAACTCCAAGACGTCAAACCCCGCCCCGGTGCCAAGAAGCGCCGCAAGCGTATCGGCTGCGGTGAAAGCTCCGGCCACGGCAAGACCTCCGGCAAAGGCAACAAAGGTCAGAAGGCCCGCGCAGGCGCCGGCATTCGCCCAGGCTTTGAAGGTGGTCAGATGCCACTCTTCCGCCGTCTCCCCAAGAAGGGTTTTAGCAACGTTCAGTTCCGTGACGTGTATGAAGTCGTCAACGTCGGCTGCC
>JANOAR010000219.1:0-2380 GCA_031411235.1 Verrucomicrobiota bacterium
GTGTTATTTCTTCCCAAACCTGAGCTTGGGTTTCTATGCAGACAGGACAAGGCTTTGTTTCCACGTTTTACCTTATTTCGGCTTCAACTGCGGGAACAGGATCACATCGCGGATGCTTTCCTGACCGAGGAGCATCATGCAGAGGCGGTCAATGCCGATGCCGATGCCGCCCGCCGGGGGCATGCCGTGTTCGAGGGCGACGAGGAAATCTTCGTCCAGCTTTTGTTGCTCGCCGCCGGCTTGATGTTCCAGCGTGGTGCGTTGCGCGATGGGATCGTTCTGCTCGGTGTAGCCGGGCGAAATCTCCTGGCCGTTGATGCAGCACTCGAAGACTTCAACGGCCGTCGGGTCGTCGGGCGAAAGTTTGGCGAGCGGCACGAGTTCCTTGGGCAGATGCGTGACGAACGTGGGCTGGATCTCTGTTCTCGTCATTGGCGCAACTTTTCAATGTCCTTTTTGAGTGCGCTAATGGCCGCTTTTGTCGTGTAAATAATGGATGTTTCTTCTGCCATGCTAACCGCTAACAAGCGCGGGTCACTTGCGTTGACTGACCATATTGTCTTTCCTGTTTTAGCCTGCACAAGTCGAAGTGCCAAATGAGTATCTGTCCATGTAGCCGAGCGTTCACCTGAAGCGCTACCAACAAAAATTCCGTCCGCGCCAGCAAAGTTGCCCTTCTCAAGAGCGGTCTCTGGCGTTACGTAGCCTTGTGTTCCAAGCTCTATTTCATCCTTTAGAACGCTAATTTTGCCGCGTTCTACCACATCGAACCCAAGCTCTGTCAGACCGGTTGAAAACAATTCGGTGGCCTGTCCCGCCAACGCTGGCCTGCCGGAAATAAAAACCGCTACGCGATGCGGGATTGAATCGGGCAACGCTGGGCGTTGCTGTTGTTGGAAAAAACCTGTTGTTCGCGTGGGTTGAACACAGCCACATAAGCAAACAACCGCAAGACACATGATGTGAAAAGCCAGTTTCATAATTTTTATATGGGTAAACACCGCAATCTATTTTGGTTTTAGTTGCGGAAACAGAATCACATCGCGAATGCTTTCCTGTCCAAGCAACATCATGCAAAGCCTGTCAATTCCGATGCCAATCCCGCCAGCGGGTGGCATTCCATGTTCAAGGGCAACCAGAAAATCCTCGTCTAGTTTCTGTCGTTCGCCGCCAGCCTGATGCTCCAGTGTTGTCCTCTGGGCAATCGGGTCGTTTTGCTCCGTGTAACCAGGTGAGATTTCCTGACCATTGATGCAACACTCAAAAACTTCAACCGTGGTTGGATCGTCTGGCGAGAGTTTTGCCAATGGCACAAGTTCTTTGGGCAAGTGCGTCACAAAAGTTGGCTGAATCAAGGTTGGCTCAATCAATTTCTCGAAGACAGCGCCAGTCACCTCGAAGTCTTCGTATTCCTTGCCGATTTCTGCGCCGAGGTCATGCGCGCGTTGGCGGCGTTCGGTGGGTGAAACATCGAACCAATCTGCTCCAGCCTTTTCTTTAATGAGGTCTTTGTATTTCGCACGCCGCCAGTTCGTGAGATCAATCTGCTTCTCGGTGGCGAGATCGCAGAGATTATTTCTGAGGCTGTTTATCCTGATTGACGCATCTGTAATGACGTTTAGAAATTCTTTGAGACTTGTAGCTGACGCGTTTCCCTTTACGGCAGCTAGTTTGATTGTTGCGTGGTCAATATCTTCGACAGCCGCCGCCGCAACAACATGAGCCGGCTTTGTTTGAAGCTCTGTTAAACGCAGCTTTAGTGCATCCGATACTTTTTTGCACTCAGTTACCAAGTCGCTGATCAAATCCATTTGATCTTTGGACGAAGACAGCATTTCGCTAAACGCTTCGGTGGTTTGTTTTTCAAGTCGATGTGATGCCGCTTCAATCAAGGTTCGCGTTGCCTCAATTCTGTTATGCTTTATTACCAGCGTCCCTAAAACTTTCTGCGCGATGTGTTTGATGAGCGACTCCACCGTCTCCATCATCGTCTCGTAATCGCCGAATGCCTGATACGCTTCGAGCATCGTGAACTCGGGATTGTGCCGGCGCGAGAGGCCTTCGTTGCGGAAGTTCTTGCCGATCTCGAACAGCTTATCAATGCCGCCGACGAGCAGGCGCTTGTGATAAAGCTCCAGCGCGATGCGGAGATAAAATTCGCAACCAAGCGCGTTGTGGAACGTCTTGAACGGCTGTGCCGCCGCGCCGCCGGGGATGGCCTGCATCGCGGGCGTTTCGACTTCGACGTAGCCGCGACCGTGAAAGAACGCGCGGATCTCATGCACGATGGTGCTGCGGTTGAGAAAAGTTTTCCGCACATCGTCGCTGGCGATGAGGTCGAGGTAACGCTGGCGATAGCGCGTTTCCGTGTCGGCGAGGC
>JANOAR010000220.1:0-3634 GCA_031411235.1 Verrucomicrobiota bacterium
AGCCAAAGCCCATGCAAAACACCCCACCCACAGTGTCCTACATTGTGAGGCATCGAGCCACCTTCTGAATTACTCTTCGGTGTCTCTTTTCAATGAGGCATCACGGCACAGAGCGTGCCTTACTTGTGCTTGTCATTAAACCTCGCCACCACACGCGCCGCCTCGCGTTTGTCGTCCTTTTCTTTGATGTCTTGGCGCTGGTCGGCGTGGTCTTTACCTTTGCCGACGCCTAGCTCAATTTTGACATTCTTGCCGCTCCAGTAGGCGCGTAGCACAGGCAGGGATAAGCCTTTGACATGGGTGAAGCCGACCAACTTCAGGATCTCTTTTTTGTGCAGCAGCAGGCGGCGGAAGCGGCGTGGCTCGTGCTGCGTGTGGCTGGCGTTTTCATAGGGCTGAATGTCGCAGCCGTAGAGGAAGACTTGACCCTTCTCGACGCGAGCAAAGGCGTCAGAGATATTGATTTTACCCAGGCGGATGGCTTTGACCTCGGTGCCGCGCAACTCAATGCCAGCCTCGTAACGTTCCAGGATGTGGTAGTCTCGCCCGGCCTTCCGGTTGGTTGCTATCTCGATGATGATTTTCTTCGCCTCGGACATGACTGGAGTACCGGAGCGCGGTGAAAAAAGACGGGCGCGCGGGTGGCACTAAGCCAACTCGGCGTCGGGATCGATCGTCTCGATGTTCTCGACGCGGATCTTGCCGAGGATGATCTCGGTCAGGGCTACATCAGCTTCGCGCATCCCAGGCTTGCGCTCCACCAAGGCAGGGCGACCAGCAGCGAGCTGGCGCAGTCGCTTCGACACAAGATTGATGAGAATGGGCGGGTCAGTAATGACGAGAGCAGCTTGTTCAACTAGTTCAGCCTTCATATCAGAGAATGTATCGAGTGGGGTGGGGGGCAGCAGTCCCGCCGCCATGCACAGTCGCTCGGACGCGGGGGACGTGGTGTTTAGCAGAAAAGGCTCTGTCTTCAAGAGCGAAGTTGGCTATGATCATGTGCTCTATGTTTACCGGACTCGTCGAAACCACTGCCCGTGTGCTTGCCCTAGAACCTCGTGCTGGAGGCGCTCGCTTGCGCTTGCACCTCGGTGCACTGACAGCCGAAGTGGCTGAGGGCGATAGCATCGCGGTGAACGGCTGTTGCCTCACGGCCACAGCCATCGACGTGCCCGCTGGCACGCTGGCCTTTGACCTGCTGGAGCAGACGCTGCGCATCACCAGCCTGGGCGGCCTCGCTGCCGAGGCACAGGTGAATATCGAGCGCGCCCTGCGCGTGGGAGATCGCTTTGGCGGGCACTTCGTGCAGGGGCATGTGGATACCACGCTGACCATGCTCACCTGGCAGCGCGACGGTGCCGACTACCGGCTAGAAGTCGAGCTGCCCGCCGAGGCACGCGGTCTCGTCATCCCCAAGGGCTCCATCTGCCTGGACGGCATTTCATTAACGGCTGCCGAGGTGCAGGCCGACCGCGTCGTCTGCTGGATCATCCCACACACCTATCAAGTGACCCACCTGCACACCCGACTTGCAGGGCAAAAAATGAATGTGGAGTGGGACATGTTCGGCAAGTACGTGCGACAGTACTTGCCAGCGGAATACCTCAAGGCCTGAGAACCCTGTCCACTTCGCTGCGGCAGCCAAGCCTACGACACAATCTCCACCGGGCAGTCGGGCATCGACGCTAAAAAGGCGCGGCCATAGGGCTTGGTGATGATGCGATTGTCTAGGATCACGCAGATGCCTTTATCTTTGTTGCTGCGGATGAGGCGCCCCACGCCTTGGCGCAGTTTTAGGATCGCCTCGGGCACACTGTATTCGGTGAAGCTGTTGCGGCCTTGTGACTCGATGTGCTCTAGGCGCGAGGCGGTTAACGGATGATCCGGCACGGCGAAGGGTAGGCGTGTGATGATGACATTCGATAAGGCCTCGCCTGGCACATCCACGCCTGTCCAGAAGCTATCCGTGCCGAATAGAACGCTGTGGGTGTCCTTCTTGAATTCGTTCAGCATCTGGTGTCGCTGCATCCCCTTGCCCTGCACCAGCAGACGCCAGCCACGCTCGGCGCAGTGGTCTTCCAGCGCCTCGGCCATGCTTGTCATCATGGTGTAACTGGTGAACAGAACGAAGGCGCGGCCTTTCGATAAGTCGAGAAAGTGCGCGATCCAGTGCGCCATCTTTTCTTGGTAAGTCGGTGCATTGGTCTCTGGCATGGACTTCACCAAGTACAGCCGCATTTGCTTCTGGTAGTTGAAGGGGCTCTCGATGCACGAGGAGACCACCTTCCGCGCACCGACGCGCTTGCGGAAATACATCAACTGCTGGTCATCGCCGACGCCCAGCGTCGCGCTGGTGAGCACGCAGGCCTTGCCACCACGGAAGAAGATATTCTCCAGCAAGGGAGCCACGTCGATGGGGGCGCTGTGCAGGTGCAGGGTCTTGGCGAAGTCGGCGCTGCCTACTTTTTCGCACCAATAAACATGGCCTTCCTCGCTCTGGTCGATGAAGGCCGCGATGCTGCCTTTCAGGCCCATGATGCGCTTGGCGATGTCCAGCACCTCGCCGCGCGTGGTCTCATTTTTTGCCGCGTCGCCTGCCTTGGTGGTGGCGGTGATCACACGCTGCAACGCCTCGCTGACGGTGTTCTGGATGAAGCCCGGCTCGCGGATGCGGAACTCTTTGGCAAAGCCCTGGAAGTTGCACCGCGCCTCGGCCATGCGGAAGAAATCCTCCACCGCCTCGAAGCACGCCATCACCTCGCGCGTGCCGCGATCCTCGCCCATCATCGCGAAGTAGCCCTTCTTAGTCTTCGGGTTGTAGAGGCGACTCAGCTCGAAGCGGATGCTGGTCTCGCTGACGTGCAGCCCGAGTTGCTTCGCCGCGATGTTTTCGATGGTGTGGGCTTCGTCGATGATGACGAAATCTTTGGGGAAAAGGAAGTTCGTGTCCTTCGAGGTCATCTCATCCACGGAGCTGAGCATGGTGAAAAAAAGCGTGTGGTTCAGGATCACCACATCCGCCTCGGCCATGCGCCTGCGGGCGGCTTGGTAGAAGCAACCGCTGCCCACACCACAACTGCGCGGCGTACAGGCGTGAGGCTCGCTGCACACCTGCGACCAGACTTTAAAGGCAGGCTGAAAGTCCATGTCGCTCAGCGTACCGTCCTTGGTCTTTTGCGCCCACTCAAAGATTTGCTTCAGGTCTGCCTGCTCGGTGCTGGTGAAGAGATCTGGCGTTTCGCGGTAGGCGCGCGCTAGTCGGGTGGGGCAGAGGTAGTTGCTGCGGCCCTTCAGCAACTCGGCCTTGAACTCTCTGCCGATGATCTTTTTCACGATCGGGATGTCCTTCAGGATGAGCTGCTCCTGCAAGTTGATCGTGTGTGTGCAGATGACCGCCTTGCGCTCATTTTCCAGGGCAAAGGTGATGGCGGGCAGCAGATAGGCGAGCGACTTGCCGACACCCGTCGCCGCCTCGCAGACCAGGGCGCGATTACCCTCCAGCGCCTCACTTACCAGCACCGCCATCTGCTGCTGCTGCGGGCGATACTCGAAGTCCTTTGAGCTGGCGAAGACCCCCGTCTCTGAGAACGCGATGCTCATCCGCTCGACCAAGGGCGGCCCCATGGGGCCAAGG
>JANOAR010000221.1:0-28054 GCA_031411235.1 Verrucomicrobiota bacterium
CGCCGCGCTGGCCTTGCATTTGATGCCGCAAGGAACATCGAACACCCAACATCGAACCTCCAACATCGAAGGGGGAGAAGGCGGAAGATCAAACGAGCTGCGAGCCGCAGGGCAGGGGACGCCTCCCCCTTCAATGTTGAAGGTTGGACGTTCGATGTCCGATGTTCCTTCCGACCGCTTCCGCCCCGCCGCATGGCCCATCGCCGAGGCTGGCCTGGAGTTACCCGAGCGCTTGCGCGTAAGACTCGATGAGTTGCCTTTCCCCGGCGAGCCACCGCAGACCGCGCTGGGCCTGGAAGCCACGCGTTTATTTGCCGACGAAGCCGATGTCTCGCGCCAGCGCTTGCTGCTGGAGGTCGCTCAACTGCCGGCGTGGCAGCAGCTCCGCGAGGCGGGTCTAGCCTTGCATCACCCGCTCGCCGCGCTGGCTTGGATGGCGAAAAAAGCACAGTCCTTCGCATTGAAAAAATCCCCTGGGCTCATCGCCACGGCGGCGCGACTCGCCCTGCAACACGGCTGCCTCACCAGCGCAGGGCGCCTCATCCAGGAGCAGCCCAGCGCCGACCTCGTGCTCACCTTTGCCAAGGCCATGCGAGAGAGCGTGCGGCGTATGCCGGTGCTGCGCGATGCCCGGGCCTGGCAGCAGTGGGCCACCTCGCTGCGCCTCGCCTGGGGCAAGCTCGAAGCCGACGCCATCAGCGAGGACGAGACGCTCTTCCTGCTGCACGAGACCTTGCTTGATCGCCCCAGCACCGCCCTGCGCAGCTTGCCGCCCGACCTGCGCATTCTCGCCCTGCGCCACGCCCATAGCCGCCGCTCGCCCTCCCCTTTGATCCTGGCCCTGGCCGATGATCCCAGCCTCATGCGCAGCCTGGAACATCAGCGTGCGCTGGAGCATTGGTCGCTGGCCAGCGATGCCCGCAGCAAGCCCGACCTCGCCCGCACCGCGTGGGTCAGCGTCGTCACGCGAGGCGATCCCACCGCAGGCAAATACAGCCTGCTCGCCATCGGCCCCGCAGGTCAGATTTCCCGCCGTGACCGCATCGCTGTGCCTGCGGGCGGCAGTGACGCTGAGCGCCATACGGCGCTCGCTCAACGCATCGCCGAAGCCACCGCCCAGGTTGCCCCCGAGGCCGACTGGCTGCTCCTCGGGCTCGATAGTGATTTGTCCGCTGCCCCATGGAGTCGCCTTATTCGCAGCGCGGGATCGCAGGCCATTCCCTGCCTGATCCCGAGCTGGGAGTGGGCTTCCCGAGTGCTGCGCGAGACCCGCAGTGACGCGCCTATTGCCGCAGAAATCCTCATCGCTGAAGGTTCCGCGAGCAGCGTCGATACGGCCCTGCACACCAGTGCCGCGACCCTCGCCGAGCGCCAGCTCCAGGTCTGCATCTTGCTCGCCGAAGCGCCCAGCAGCGCCGCTACCAAATGGACGCCGCTGTTAGCCAGTAACTCCCCACCGCTCCCAGAAAATGGAGCGCCGAATGCCGACCATCGCCCCGCGCTCCGCCGTTCCACCCACATCGGCCAGCACGCGCTCGTTGTTGCACACAGCCCTTGCACCGACCTCGCGAGGTCGTGCCTAGCCCAGGGTTCCAGGCTCATCATCGACGCCCGCGAACCTCTGCCGAAAGACAGCGTCCTAGCCCTGCACCAAGCCCTCGCCACGAACAGCGCAGTCCTGCGCGCGGCCTTACTCAGCGACGAGCGCCTCGCGGGTGTGACCCTGCACGGCCTGCCCACATAGCATCCAAAAGCCTAACGATTGGCGAAGCCTCTCGCAATGCTTCACGCCATCAAGCCGTTAATGGTAGCCCCACACGCTCCATTTTCGCCGCACGGAACACGTATCCCATGAACCTAAAACCCATCCGCTCCCTCATCATCCTTGCCGTGGCTTCGCTCGGTCTCGCAGGCACTCTCTCCGCGCTGCCAGCGAAGATCACCGTCCACGGCGGCGATGGGGATCAAGACAACGCCATCCTCTCCTTTGAAGCCCCCAAGGACTGGGATCGCGAAGCCTTGCTCGTCGGGCCTAGCGGGGTGCAAACGTATTTGCAAATCGACGACAGCGGCCACGCCACGATGATCGTCCCGCACATTGCCAAGGGCGAGAGTCTCACCTTTTCCCCCGTGAAATACGAAGCCATCGCGGAGAAGGCCATCACCACCGAGAAGGCGGGCTCGGTGCTAAAGTTCACCCATCGGGCGAGCGGGAAAGTCCAGCCTATGCTCGACTACCAGATGACGCCCGGCGACGTGCCCGCAGGTGTGTCCGAAGTCTTCAAACACGGGGCGCATCTGCACCCCGTGTATTCGCCGAGTGGTCGTCTCGTCACGGGCAATCACCCGGAAGATCATCGCTGGCATCGCGGCATCTGGATGGCCTGGACGCACACCGAGTTCGAGGGGCAGACACCCGATTTCTGGAACCAGGGCAAGGGCGAAGGCAAAGACAAAAGCGCTCCCGAAGTGCTCGCCGAGATCCGCTTCGATGCGCTGGTGAAAACCTGGAGTGGCCAAGTGCATGGCGGCTTCGTGAGCAAGCATCGCTTCATCGACTACAACAGCGGCGCGGCGAAGGACGTGCTGAACGAGACTTGGGAAGTCACGGCATATGCCGCAGGCGATGCGTATGTGATCGACTTCATCAGCACGCAGACCTGCGCGGGCACCTCGCCCGTGAAGCTGCCCAAATACCACTACGGCGGCCTCGGCGTGCGCGGCAACTTGCTGTGGAACGCTGTCGATGCCGTGAAAATGCTGACCAGCAATGGCGACGACCGAAAGAAGGGCGATGCCACCAAGGCCAAGTGGGTGCATCTCGGCGGCGATGTGGAGGGCCAGCCCACGGGCATGGCCGTGCTGATCCATCCCAGCAACTACCGCTTCCCCCAGCCGCTGCGTTTGAACCCCAAGAACCCCCAGCTCTGCATCGCCCCCTCGCAGGATGGCGACTGGAGCATCGAGCCCGGCACGCCCTACGTGTCGAAGTATCGCATCATCGTCAGCGATGGTGCGGCTGCGTTTGCGCGGCTGGAGGCCGCTTGGCAGAGCTACGCCGCCCCGCTGCGAGTCACCTTCGAGTAGGTGCTATCACCGCAGTAAGGAAGGCGGCAGCAGGATACCAGCAGGGCGAACGCACTAACGATCTACGAAGCCTCCAAGGCTTGATCCCTTGGAATACGGCGCGGTAGCGCCCTGCTGGATGTAGGAGACGAGGTAACGAGCCTGCGAAGTCTCCTGTGCAAAGCACGTCAAGCGATGCTGTGGGCCAGGATGTGGCGATTCTTGAGACTCCTTACGTCGTCTCCTACACCCTGAAAGGCGCTGCCGCTCCGCATCCCAATGAACAAGCACGGGTCAGTGCGTTCGCCCTCAGCCCGCTGACAAATACACCTCGCGCCCCACGTATGCCGATGCTACGGGCCGCGCCCCATCGGCACGCCTCTCACTCCAACCTCATGACCCCACGCCTCCTCTCCCTCATTATCCTGGCCTGCACAGCCACCCTTGGTCTGCATGCCCAGTCGCCACTCACTCTAAAAAAAGGCGACCATATCGCTATCGTCGGCAGTGGTTTGGCAGATCGCCAGCAGCATCATGGCTGGCTGGAGTCGCTCATTCACAAGGCCTACCCCGACTATCAGCTCGTGGTGCGCAACCTTGGTTTTGCCGCTGATGAAGTGAACCTCCATCCGCGCTCCGATGAGGTGCCGACGATCGACTTCTTCCTCAACATGAAGCCCGGTGCGCTCACCACGAAGGCAGGCAACGTGGACATTGTTTATCACGCAGGCACGGACTTCCACGCTAACGTCATCCTCGCCTATTGGGGCTTCAACGAGTCCTTCAAGGGCGAAGCTGGCCTCGCCGACTTCAAGAAAGCCCTCGATGAGTATTTGAAGGCGACCCTCGCCGCCGACTACGGCCAAGGGCATCCCCGCGTCGTGCTGCTCTCGCCCATCGCTCACGAAAACCTCAAGAGCGCCGACTTCCCTGACGGCAGCGCGACCCACAAGAACCTCACCGCCTACACCGCTGCGATGGCCGAAGTCGCCAAGGCCAACCGTGTCGCTTTTGTCGATCTCCTCGCCGCCTCACAAGCCTTGTATTCCAAAGCCGCCAAGCCGCTGACGATCAACGGCATCCACCTCACCACCGAGGGCGACAAGACCCTCGCGCCTGTGCAATTTGCCGCCATCTTCGGCAAAGAGGCCCCCAGCACCGACGACCCCTACATCGGCAAAATCCGCGACGCCGTGCTGGAGAAAAACGTTCAGTGGCATCATCGCTACCGCACCGTCGATCAGTTCAACATCTTCGGCCAGCGCTCGCGCATCAAGTATGAGGGCGTCGATAACGCCACCATCCTCGGCCAGGAACTCGCCCAGCGCGATGTCAAGGTCGCCAACCGCGACAAGGCCGTCTGGGCCGCCGCCGAGGGCAAAGATTTCAGCATCAAAGACGACAACCTCCCGCCCGTGGAACTCACGCCCGTGAACCGCAAGGAAGCCGTGCCCTACCTCAAGTCTGAAGACCAGCTCCCTCTCATCAAAGTCCCCGAAGGCTGCAAGGTCGAACTCGTCGCTGACGAGACCACCTTCCCCGAACTCATCAACCCCGTGCAGATGAACTTCGACACCAAAGGCCGCCTCTGGGTCGCAGCGTGGCCCACCTATCCCGAGACCATGCCTACCACGACCAACTTCGATAAGTTGATCGTCTTCGACCTCGACCCCAAGACGGGCAAAGCCATCAAATGCACCACCTTCCTCGACGGTCTCAACTGCCCCACTGGCTTCCAGTTCTATAAAGACGGCGTCATCGTCATGCAGTCGCCCGATCTCTGGTTCGTGCGCGACACCGATGGCGATGGCAAGGCCGACTGGAAAGAACGCGTGCTGCACGGCCTCGATGCCGCCGACTCGCACCATGAAACCAACAGCATCTGTTATGAACCCGGCGGCGCGATCTACCTCAGCGACGGCGTCTTCCACCGCACCAACGTCGAAACCTACAACGGCCCCGTGCGCAATGTGAACGGCGCGATCTATCGCTTCGAGCCCCGCACCAGCAAGTTTGAGCGCTACATTCCTTATGGCTTCGCCAACCCCCATGGCCGCGTGTTTGACGACTGGGGCAATGACATCATCACCGACGCCACTGGCAACGCGAACTACTTCGGCCCCGGCTTCAGCGGCCATCTCGATAGCGGCTCGCACGGTAGCTACCCGCAGTTCTGGCAGCGGCCCTCGCGCCCTTGCCCCGGCACCAACATCCTCAGCAGCCGCCACTTCCCCGACGACTGGCAGGGCCAGTTCCTGAACACCAACGTCATCAGCTTCCAAGGCATCTTCCGCGCCAAAATCACCGAGCAAGGCTCCGGCCTGCTCGGCGAAACCATCGAGCCCCTCGTCGATACCGACATCGCCAAGAACCCCAACTTCCGCCCCTCCGGCATCGCCACCGCCCCCGATGGCTCGCTCTACTTCATGGACTGGTCGCAGATGCTCATCGGCCACTTGCAGCACCATTTGCGTGACCCCAACCGCGACCATCAGCATGGCCGTTTGTATCGCATCACCTACCCCAGCCGCGATCTGTTGAAGCCCGCAAAAATTGCAGGCGAACCCATCGCCGTCTTGCTCGACTTATTGAAGTCCCCCGAGCTAGATACCCGTCGTCTCGCCAAGATCGAACTCGACACCCACGACAGTGCCGAAGTCATCGCCGCCACCCAGAAGTGGGTGAAGCAATTCGACATCACCAAGGCCGGCGACATCCACCACATCCTCGAAGCGCTGTGGGTTCACCAGTGGCACAACGCCGTGAATGCAGACCTCATCAACGCATTGCTGAAGTGCAGCGACCATCGCGCTCGCGCTCAAGCCGTGCGCGTCATTTGCTACCAGCGCGACCGTATCCCCAACGCTCTCGACCTGCTCAAGACCGCCGTGAATGACACGCATCCCCGCGTCCGCCTCGAAGCCATCCGCGCCGCCAGCTTCTTCAACGGAGCCGACACCGCGAAAGCCATCGACATCGCCTTCGACAGCCTCAAGCACGAAGGCGATCAGTACATCGACTACTGCTTCAAGGAGACGATGAAGCAGCTTCAATCCCTCTCGAAGGACAAAATCCTGCCCACCGATCCCGCCGTTCTTGCCACTCTGCTCAGCAAAATGGAGGACGGCGAACTCAATGGCCAGCCCAAGACCCAGGCCGTCCTTGAAGCCAAACTTGAGCGCAAAAGCTACGACATCATCAATCGCACCAACGTCATCACCGAACTCGCCAAGCTGCACAAAACCGACAAAGTCAGCGAGAGCCTCGCCCAGCTCGCCCGCCTCGATTCCAAGGGGAACGGCATGAGCGCCGCCGCAACAGAACTGGGTAAAGTGCTCGTCACCTCCACCCCCGCCGAGCTGAGCAAAAGCAAGGATGCCCTCACTGCCCTCGCGGCCAAAGCAAGCATCCGCCCTGTGCGCAAAGCCGCCTGGGCAGGCATCGTCATCGCCGATGGCAAAGCCGATGCCGCCTGGGCCGCAACCCAGCAAGGCCTCTCTCGCGAAGCCCTTGTGCAAGCCATCAGCATCATCCCCGACATCGCCCTGCGCGCCCAGTTCCAGAGCCATCTCGTGGCCCTCGCGCCGAAGGAACAAGGCCCTACCCTGCAAGCCATCCTCACTGCCTTGCCTCTGATGGGCCCCGCCAACGCCGATGCCAACTTCGCCATCCTCGCCAAGCACGTCATCGAAGGCAAAGAGCGCAACACCGCCGCCGATGCGCTGCTGCAACTGCCCCGCGCAAGCTGGAAGAAAGACCAAGCCGCCGCCGTCGCGCAGAGCATCCTCGCTTATGCTAAAACCGTGCCTGCCGACAAGCGCAGCCAGCAGAGCTTCGTCGAGCTGAATCAGCTCGGCATCGAGATGGCCAGCCTCGCGGACGATGCTGCTCTGCGCAAAGAACTGCGCGGCCTCGGCGTCGCTGTCTTCGTGGTGAAGACCGTGCATGAGCAACTGCGCTTCGACACCCAGCGCCTCGTCGTCGAGAAGGGCAAGCCGTTTGAAATCATCTTTGAAAACAGCGATGTCATGCCGCACAACCTCGTCATCGTCGATCCCGACAAACATGCTGAAATCGGCACTGCCGCCATGACCATGGGGCCCAATGACAAGGATAAACAAGGCCGCACCTACCTCCCCAAAGGCCAGAAGTTCATCGAAGCCACCAAGCTCCTAGAGCCCGGCCAAAAGGAAACCCTGAAGGTCAAAGCCCCAGGTCGCGAGGGCGAATACGAGTTCGTCTGCACCTTCCCCGGCCACTGGATGATCATGTGGGGCAAGCTCATCGTGACCAAGGATGTCGATGGCTACCTCGCGAAGAATCCCACCTTCACGCTGCCTCCGATGACGATGCCGCCCGCGACAAAGTAACCCAGTCTCATCGCCACTGGCGCGAGCCCGTGGCCCCCCCCGCTACTTCGTCAGCGTCATCACACACTCCAGGTGCCGCGTCTGTGGGAAGAGATCGAACGGCTGCACGCGCCGCAGCGAGTAGCCTGCTGCGGTAAAGAGCAGCAAGTCGCGCATCTGCGTCGGTGGGTTGCACGAGACATACACAATCGCCTTCGGCCCAAAGGCAAAAAGCTGCTGCAAAAAGCCCTCGCCACAGCCCGCACGCGGGGGATCCACGATGACCACCGTCTCGCCCGCAGGCAGCTCGATGCTGGCAAAAATCTGCTCTGCACTCGCGGCGATGAAGCTGCAATTGGTGAAGCCATTCAGCACCGCATTGTGCCGCGCCTTCACCACCGCCGACTCGCTCACCTCCACGCCGCTGATGTGCTCGAAGCGGCTCGCCGCGCACAGGCCGAACAGGCCACTGCCGCAGTACGCGTCGATCAAAAACCGTGCGCCCGAGGCCAGCGCCTCGCTCACCACATGCTCCACAAAGGCAGGCAGGATGAAGGGATTGTTCTGGAAAAAGTCGCCCGCTTGGAACTCAAACTTCACACCGCCCACTTCCTCCCGCGTGAGTTGGTGCGACTGCGTCAGCACCTCGCCCGCCGAGGCACGCAGCAGCAGCGTCGCGCCATGTTTGAATCGCGTTGGCTCGGCCCGCGCTGTCTCCCGCGCCTCGGCTAGCGCCGCGTTCAGCTCGGGCATGGCGATGGGGCACTGCGCCACATCCACGATCACGCTGCGGTTCGCCGCCCGCAGGAAGCCAATCTCCATCACCTCGCCATTCTTCGGCTTGTGAAAGTGCGGCGTTATCTTGGAGCGATAGCCCATCTGCTGCGGTGAAGGCACCACGTCATCCACCGCGAACTCCAGCTTCGCCATGTGCAGCAGCAGCTCGCTGACTTGGCGTTTCTTCCAGCGCAGTTGCTCCGCGTAGTCCAGGTTTTGGTACTGGCAGCCCCCGCACTGACCGAACAAGGAACATTGCGCCTCGCGCCGATGCGGCGAGGCCTCCAGCACCTCCAGCAAGTCGGCCTCGCTGAAGTTTTTTGAGTTGCGATACACCCGGCATTTCACCCGCTCGCCCGGCAGCGTGAAAGGCACAAACACCACCCAACTCCCTTGCCCCTCCTCCGTGGTGATGGGATACCGCCCCAGCCCCGAGCCTTCGTTCGTGAGCGTGTCGATGGTGAGTTCGATCTCTTGATGATACTCGAAGGGGATGGCTTTGAATTTACG
Source organism: Verrucomicrobiota bacterium (assembly GCA_031411235.1). Lineage (GTDB taxonomy): Bacteria > Verrucomicrobiota > Verrucomicrobiia > Verrucomicrobiales > Verrucomicrobiaceae > JANOAR01. The sequence goes on from JANOAR010000221.1 coordinate 8,703, forward strand.
GGGTGGACGCATGACCACCTGCCATCCACGCGTCTCGCGCTGAGCGCAAACTTGAAGTCGAAGAACCCATCGCGACAGTGCGCAATTCGCAGCAGTGGCGCTAGTCCGCCAGCACTTTGAACCAAGCGAGGAATTCACGATTGCCATCGGTGCCTTGGATGGGGGAGTCCACGAGGCCTTGCCAAACCAGTTGCGGCTGGCTGAGGATGAAGGCCTGGATTTTATCGCAGGCTTTGGTGTGCAACTTCGGCTCGCGGACGATGCCGCCTTTGCCAACTTCCTCGCGCGACAACTCGAATTGCGGTTTCACCAGGACGATGGCGTCGGCTCCAGGCTTCAGCACGGTGAGGGCTGCGGGCAGCACCAGGGTGAGCGAGATGAAGGACACATCGGCGACGAGCACGTCGATGGGCTCGCCTACGTCCTCGGCTTTGAGGTAGCGCACGTTGTAGTTCTCGCGGCTGCGTACGCGGGGGTCGCTGCGGAGTTTCCACACGAGTTGATTGGTGCCGACGTCGAAGGCATGGACGCGCTCGGCCCCGCGCTGCAAGAGGCAGTCAGTGAAGCCACCGGTGGAGGAGCCGACGTCGATGCAAATGCGCCCCTGCACGTCGATGCCGAAGTGCTCCAGTGCTCCTTCAAGCTTCAATCCACCGCGCCCGACAAAGCGTGGCGGCTGGCGCACGGTGATCTCGGCCTCGGTGGAAACCAGCGTCCCTGGCTTGGTCGAGGGCTGGCCATCCACGCTGACTTCACCCGCGATGATGAGCCGCTTCGCCTGCTCTCGCGAGGGCGAGAGGGCTCGCTGGACGACGAGAAGGTCGAGGCGTTCGCGTGGCATGACGAGGCTGAATGACGAATGGCCATCGCTCAAGAGAGGGCGATGGAGTTTGATCGCGGTCTTTTGATGGATTCTAAGCCGCCCGTTTTACCGTGATTGCACGACTTGGATCACATCATCGCCCTGCTGCACATCTACGCCCGAGGGCACGGATTTGGGATCCAGATCAGCGATGGATTCGCCCTCCTCGACTTCAGTGATTTGGATGCGCCCGACCACGCCAGCTTCGCGCCGTAGGTCGAATTTCATGCCCACCGTGACTTGCTTGGACTTGCCTGCATTGAGCGTGACGAAGCCATGCTCCTTCACCACGGCGGTCACTTTGCCCAGCGCGGGTGCGCCCTTCACAAGGCGCTGCGTGGGTGTCAGCGACACGGGGGCTGGTGCGGCTGGTAGCGTGGGTGCGCTGCCGGCTAGGCCCGAGGTCGGGGGCTCTGGGGTCATGGGGATTGTCGTTGGCGCACCGGCCATGCCGAAGCCCGACGCCACGGTTTTAGAGGCGCTGGTAAGGCTGGCGATGGGCGTCAGCGGAACGGCGGGCGTGGCTGGAACGGCAGGCGTAAAAGGAACGGCAGGCGACAAGGTGGTGGCCTGGCGAGGGGCACTCAGCGTGGGCACCAGCGAGGCATCGGCCACTGCGGCAGCAGCGGGCTGCGCCGTCAGCGGTGGAGGCACGGAGCCTGCGGGCATCTGGATCGGCTGCATGGCCTGCTGCGCTTGTTGTGCCTGGGCTAGGCGGTCGAGCCTAGCGTTGGTGGCAGCGTAGGCTCGGGCCGATTCCCCTTGGCCATTCCAGGCGAGGTAGGCGGTGACGGCAACGAGCGTGAGCGTGAGCGCCTGGGCAAAATGAGTGAGTTTCATGGGCGCGGATTCTAGCGTGCAGTTTTCAAAATAGCATCTTCTTATCTTACGATGTCCAAATTCCCCCTGCCTCTCGCTGAAAAACAAGCCGCGCTCATCGCCGATCTCCGACTCATCGCCGACCCACAAGAGCGGCTGATGGTGATCATCGACATGGTGGCTCGCCTGCCAGGGCTGACTGAGGTGGAGCGTGTGGAGGCCAATCTGGTGCGCGGCTGCATGTCCCGCGTATGGCTGGTGGCGGAGCACCAGGGCGAGCGCTGTCGATTCCGATGCGAAGCCGATGCGCCGATGGTGCAGGGCCTCGTCGGGTTGCTTTGCCATTTGTATGATGAAGCTCTGCCCGCCGAGGTCGCCAGTGTGGAGCCTGTGTTGTGGGAGGCTCTGGGACTCACTCGCACGCTCTCGCCGACTCGATTGAATGGCCTCGCTGCGGTGCGCGCGACGATGCGAGCCTGGGCCTTGCGCCTGGGCTAGTCTTGCGCTCTTCTCGCCGCTTCTTTATGACCTCTGCCACAGACATTACCGAAGATATGGTGCAGCTCGAAGCCCTGCTGCGTGGCCACGTTGCGCCGCATCTGCGGGCCAAAGCCGATGCCCGTATCCTCGACCTCGCCTGCGGTCGCTGCGACGAGGCCGAGACGCTGACCAGGGTAGTAAAGGAGGAGATGAAGGCCGATGCCGTGCAGCTCGTGGGAGCCGACATCCGCATTCGCGAAATCCGCCAAGCTCGCGAACGCTACGCGAATATGGATGCCGAGTTTCTCATCGAGGATGCCTCCAATCTCTCGCACCATCAGCAGCTTGGGCAGGACTTCGACATGGTCTTCCTGCGCCACCAAAACTACTGGAACGGCCCCGAGCTATGGAAGGGCATCTTTGACCAAGGGCTGGAAAAACTCAGCGACGATGGGTTGCTGGTGATCACGAGTTACTTCGACAAGGAGCACCAACTCGCTCTGGAAGCGCTGCAAAAGTTGGGTGCCGAGGTGGTGCTATCGAAGCGCAATGCCGTCTCGCGAGCACTGCCGAGCCAAGGCAAGTCCGTGGATCGCTGGCTGGCCGTGCTGAAGAAGCCGAGGTAAGACCGTGTTGCTCGCTTTACGCTCGCAACACTCACCTGCAACGATTCGTTGAGTCTGCCCTACCGACCATGAATCATCTGCCCAACCTCGCTCTCGCACTCTGTCTTTTTTCGACGCCACTCCTAGCCGCCGAGGTCTTTGAAGTCGGCCCTGGGCGTGAAACCGAACTGCCACGAGGCAAAGAGGCGGATGGCATTCGCGGCGATTTCGTGCTGCGCAGCGACAAGGTGGAGGCGGTGGTTTCGGCCAATGCTCCACTGCGTAGAGCCAACATGAGCACCTTCTATGGCGACGATGGCGTGACGCCGGGCTGCCTCTTTGACCTCACCATCAAAGGCAGCAACAACGACCAACTCATCTGCTACGGCCCCGCTGGGCATGGGCAAGTGAGCTACGTGCGCATTGTCGAGGGCCAATCCGCCATCGAGAGCGTGACGACCGCTGCCAAGAACAAAGGCATCTACAAGCGCAACGAGTACCGCGTAGCCGATGGCGACCAAGGCGTATGGATCACCACGACACTACGCAACGAAAAGGACACGCCTGATAAAGTATCGCTGAAGGATGACTTCACTCGCTTCAACGAGACGGGCAGCGCTGACACCATCAAGTGGTACGACGCCGTCGATCCCGCCGACAAAGGGGGCTATGCGCTCGTGGTGCTGAAGGTCACAGGCATGGAGAAGATGGCCGATGATGTGGAGCTGGCCCCAGGCAAAGAAGTCGTCATCGAGCGCTTCCTCGCTGTGGGCACCTCAGCCCTGCAAGCCTGGGGCATCGCTGCCTCGAAACGCGAGGAGACCAAGACCATCACGGGCTCCATCGTCGATGAAAACGGCAAGCCCGTGACCTCTGCCAAGCTCATCGTAAAGATCGGCAATAGCAAAGTCACCGCCTACCCCGATGCCGAGGGAAAAATCGCCCTGCAACTCCCTGGCAAAAAGCGCGAAGCCACGGCCATGGACATGGGGCGACCCGATGCGCCCGTGGCATTTGAAAACGATACCTTCAAGGTGACGATGGCTGCCGCGAGTCGCATCCGTTTCGACATCAAAGACGACCAAGGTCGCAGTGCGCCCTGCAAGGTGATGTTCACCGGCGGCCCAGGCTCGCCCGACCCCGACCTCGGCCCAGTGATGCGTGCGCATGGCTGCAAAAACCAGTACCACAGCGAGCGCGGCGACTTCACCGTTCAGGTGCCGAAAGGCAACTACAACGTCACCGTGGTGCGTGGCAGTGAGTACGATAGCCTCGTGCAAGACATCGAGCTGGCACAGGGCGCGGAGTATGTCTTCACCGGTATCTTGAAGCGCAGCGTCGATACGCGTGGCTGGATTAGCAGCGACTTCCACAACCACAGCACGCAGAGCGGCGACAACATCTGTGGCACCGATGATCGCTTGATCAACATCGCTGCCGAGCACCTCGAATTTTGCCCCACCACCGAGCACAACCGCATCTACGACTGGCTACCGCATATCGAAAAACTCGGGCTCACAGACTATGTGAAAACCGTCTCCGGCATCGAACTCACGGGCCGTCGTCAGCACATCAATGCCTTTCCCTTTACGCCCGAATTTTATACGCAAGATAACGGTGCCCCCGTGTGGGACGACGATCCTCGCATCACCGCACTCAGCCTGCGCAGACACCAGGGCGAGAACCCTTTGCGCTGGATACAGTTCAACCATCCCGACCTCGCCAATGACTTCGTGGACCGCAATGACGATGGCTTGGCCGATGGTGGCTTCGTCGGTGTGGGTGGTATGATCGACGGTATCGAAACCCAAAACGGTACCACCACCGACATCCTCGAAGGCGCACCCTACCGCGTCAGCCGCAAGCCCGGAGCCCTCGCGGCCAAGGCCACCCAGCTCCGCGAGTTCCTCTGGTTGCAGCTCCTAAACCAAGGTCACAGGCTCGTCGCTGTCGGTGTCGCCGATGCCCATGCCGTCTATGGCAACGGCGTCAGCGGTTGGCACATCTACCTGCCCAGCAGCACCGATGAGCCTGCAAAAATCGACTGGGCCGAGCTAAGCCCCCGCGCTAAAGCGGGCAACATCCTCGTGACCAACGGCCCGTTCATGACCGTCACCACCCCCAGTGGTAAAGGCCCCGGCGACGATGAACGCAGTTCTGGCGGCACCACCTTAAAAGTGAAGGTGCAATGCGCCAACTGGCTCGACATCAGCCGCGTGCAAGTGCTCGTGAATAGCCGCCCGGAACCCACGCTCAACTTCACCCGCAAGACTCACCCGCAGATGTTCAAGGACGGTGCTGTGAAGTTCGATGAAAGCATCGTGGTGAAACTGCAAAGTGATGCCCATCTCATCGTTGTGGCGCTCGGCGAAGAAACCTTCCTCACAGGCGGCTACGGCACCAGCGACTGGGGCAGGATGCATCCCTGCGCCTACAACAACCCCATCTACGTCGATACCGATGGCAGCGGTTTCAAAGCCAATAACGATACTCTAGGCTTTGACTTGCCAACCATGGGCGTGAGCGCCGATGCCGCCCGTGCGCTGCTGATCAAAGCTGGGAAAATGGAGCCTTTGCCCGTGCTGCCACCGCTCGATCAACCAACGGTGAAGTAGCGCGTGGCTATGGGCTTTTACCATCGCCATGGTGAAAGCCCCGATTTCAAATAAGCATCACTCGCTGCGAATCATGCCTTCGGGCAGTGGATGTTTCTCCATCTCACTCAGATAAAGCCACAGGCTGTCGATGTCTTCATTGGCGGTGCGGCGGGTTTTGAAAACGGGTGGCATGAGTGAGCTTGGCTGCACGGTTGCTGGGTCGAGGAGCAGGGCTTTGAAGTAACTGGGCTGGAGCCGCTCGATGCTGTGGTTGAGAGACATCGCGGGCAGGTCGAGGGCGGCATGGCTTTGCAGGCCATGACACTGCACGCAGCCGAGTCCGCTGGTGCCCATGAGCTGGCGTCCGCGCTCGGCACTGGGCTTCTGCGTCGCGTCACTGGCGATGATTGCAGGTGCTGCCGTGGGTTTGTCCGCGAGCGCCAATAGCTCGGGCAGCATCGCCGTGTTGGCTTTGCCAAAGGCGGGCATCCGGGCGGAGAGATACGTACGGGCTTGAGTCCGAGTCTCGCCGTAGAGCGTGCGTTGCAACCACTGGGGTGTGAGTTTCCAGCCAGCGTGGTCGAGGTTCGGCGGGTAGCGCCCGAGGTCACCGAGACGCTCGGCCCCAGAATCGGCGGTCATGAAGAAGACGGCGCGAGGATCCTCGGGGCCGCCTTTGCCATCGCGATCATGGCAGGCGTAGCAGTTCAGGCGCAGCATCTGCCAGTCGATTTTTTCGGCGGCGCTCATCGCTGCGGGCGCTTGGTTTTGCAGGTGGCTTAAGGCAAGGCGCAGGGTGCGCAGTTGCAGTGGGTTGAAGCCGTAGCGCGGTGTGCCCGGTGCGATGTTGTCGGCGAGGCAGCTTGCGGGGCTCAGGGCGCGAAGGTCGGCCATGGGCGCAGCGGCGCGGAGGGGCAAAGGCTCGCCCGTGCTGTGGCAGGCGGTGCAGCGCTGTTCGCTGAAGAGTTGCCTGCCCAGCGTAGCCGTCTGTGGGGCGATGTGTAAGGCCGCGCGTTCGATGGCTTTTTCTACCGTGCGGCCCACATGGAGATAGGCGGCGATGTCGGCAGCTTCGATCTCGCTGAGGTGCATGGAGGGCATACGGCCCGCAGGTCGGTAGGCGAGTGGATCGAAGAGAAAGCGACCGAGGGCATCGAGCGTGTAGGCATCGGCGAGGGCAATGGGGTTACTGGCGTTGCCGGGTATTTCGGGCTGCATTTCAGCGGCCAACAGTGGAGGCCGGTAGTCCGTCGCAGGCTGGTGGCAGGCGACACAGCCGACGCTGTGGTAGAGCTTTTTCCCGCGCTCGGCATTGCCCACGGGCATGGGTTTCACAGGCTGCTGAAGGGTGAGCAAGTACTGCGTGATGGCTTCGACTTTCTCGGGTGTCGCTTCATCATCCGCGCTGAATAACCCCGGCATCAGAGTACCCAGGCGGCGATGCTGCGGGCTGCGCACCATGAGCCACAGCGTGTCGGCATCGAGCCGTGAGCCGACGCCACGGAGGTCTGGCCCTGGGGGCGGTGCCAGGGTGGCCTGCCAGGCGGCAGGGGCTGCATGGCAGGCGGTGCAGTTGGCCTCGGCCATGAGCAGCAGCCCGCCTTTAACAAGGGCCTCATCGGGATCTTCAGCGATGTGGAACTGATCGAAAGTGAAGACGTAGGGATGATTGATGGGCTCCGCCTGGAGAGGGTGCGCGGTGGCTTTTGAGACGATGAGACTACCAGACAGGAAGACCATCAGACAGGGAGAAAATGAGACAATGAGACGATAAAAAATCATGGTCAGATTGCCTCTTATCTCAGCGACTTCCCTTCTTCACAGGCTTGGCGGAGAGCATTCCCACGAGCAGGCGCTCCAGCACCACTTTGTCATCGAGCTGAGTGGTCACCAGTTTGGCATTGGCATCAAGGCAGGCGCGGAAGGCGGCGTGCAGTTCATCCAGGGTGAAGCGGGCGGCTTCTTCGATGCTGAGGAAGAGCGGATAAACATTGAGCCCACTGCCATCCTTCTTTTTCGGCAAGTGCGCGGTGGCGCTGCTGGGCAATGAATCCAGCGATTGGGTGAAGGCACCGTAGCTGCCGCGCTGCACGTTGTGTTTGCTCAGCAGATCCTTCACGAGCAGCAGACTGCGCACCTTGGGCACGATGGAGGCGAGCAGGATGCCGACGGCGTTCTGCCCTTGGAACATCAGCACGCCGAGCAGATCGAGCGCGCGCCTCAGATTGCGCTGGCCCATGGCGTTGCCGATTTCGAAGATGACACCGGCACGGCTCATGGAGACGAGTTCGCGTACGGTTTTGAGGCCCGCACGGCGGCGCTCGCCGAGGTAGAGGTCGATCTTTTCTAGCTCATTGTCGAGCTGCCGAGTGTCGTCCCCACAGAGCGTCACGAGCAGCTCGATGGCTCCGCTTTCAAAGGTGATGCCGAGGGTGCGGGCCTTGGCCTGGGTGGCGGCGATGATCGGGCCTTCCCAGCCTGTGCGCGAGGTGTCGGGTTTGTCGAAGACTTGCACCTGTGCGAGCTTGGTCAGGCGCTTGTAGGCGGTGCGGCGCTTGTCGATGCTGCTGGTGCTGATGACGAAGGTGACATCGCTGCCCAGCCCCTGTTCCACCACGTCGAGGATGTTTTCAAAGCCGACAACCGAGGCTTCGGCTTTGCCCACTACGCTATCGCCGAGGAAATTGGCGCTCTTCAGCCACACGACTTTTCCGCCGCCGAAAAAGGGCAACGTTTGCAGTTCCTGGATGACATCGTTGCAGAGCTTTCGCGCGTGCTCAGAGTTGTCGGCGGTGCCTTCGATGGTGGCGTTGGAGAAGTCATCCGAACCGGGGGCGGTGTACTTTTGCACCAGTCGCATGGCGGTTTCTTTGACCCTGCCGTCATCCGTGCCGAGCACGGCATGGAAGTTCGGCATGGAGCCTGCGGAATTGCCCGAGGCGGAGGGTGAAGACTTGCGTGGAGCGGCCATGAGCGCGGGATAGTGCCGGGGCTGCGGGCGGGTGCAAGCGCTCTATGCGCGCCATCGCTGTGGGCTTAGCCGCGCACTATATTTGTGCATTCGCCTCTCAATTTCGAGACTCTGCTGACTACTTTGCTTTCCTGGCCCGAGGATTGCTTCACCAGCCGCTTGATTTATGAGACTCATGGGGCTTACTGCGCCCCCACTTTTTGACCCAACACGAAATACGCACGTCCCGACTCCCAGCTTTTCCGTCGCCTACGGCATCCCTTTTTTGACCCTATACGAAATGACAAATCCAGGACTCCCCGCCAAGCAAGGCCTCTATGATCCCCAGTTCGAGCACGATGCCTGTGGCGTTGGCTTCGTGTGCCAGATGAAAGGGAAGCGCTCGCATAATATCATCCAGCAAGCGCTCACGATTCTCGTCAACCTCGACCATCGCGGTGCCTGCGGCTGCGAAACCAACACGGGCGATGGCGCGGGCATCCTGATGCAGGTGCCGCACGGCTTTATGGCCAAGGTGGCCAAAGCCGAGGGCTTCACTTTGCCTGCACCGGGCATGTACAGCGTGGGCATGATGTACTGCTCGCCCAACAAGGCCGAGCGCGAGGCTAGCGCGAAATTGTTCGAGCAAATCGTTACCGCCGAAGGCCAGAAAGTCATCGGCTGGCGCGACATACCGACCGACAACTCCATGATCGGCAACACCGCGCTGAAGAGCGAGCCCTTCATGCGCCAAGTCTTCGTCCAACGCAGTGCCGATTGCGCCGACGAGCTGGCCTTTGAACGCAAGCTCTTCGTCATTCGCAAGGTCAGCCACTTCAAAATCCGCGCCACCGGCCAGGATCAGTTCTGGTACTGCTCCAGCCTGTCCTGCCGCACCGTCATCTATAAAGGCATGTTGATGCCCGTGCAGGTCGGCCAGTATTTCCCGGACCTCCAAGACCCTGACATGGACACCGCACTCGCGCTCGTCCACTCGCGTTTCTCCACCAACACCTTCCCCAGCTGGGAGCGTGCCCACCCCTTCCGCTACATCGCCCACAACGGTGAAATCAACACCCTGCGCGGCAACGTGAACTGGATGAACGCCCGCCAGCCGCTTCTGGAGAGCGAGCTGTTTGGCGAGGACATCAAAAAGATTCAGCCCATCGTCAACGCGAACGGCTCGGACTCCGCGATGTTCGACAACGTCTTTGAACTGCTCGTCATGGGCGGTCGCTCACTGCCACACGCGATGATGATGATGATCCCCGAGCCCTGGAGCGGCCATGAATCAATGAGCGCCGAGAAGAAGGCGTTTTATGAGTACCACTCCTGCCTCATGGAGCCCTGGGACGGCCCGGCTTCCGTGGCCTTCACCGACGGCACGATGATCGGTGCCACGCTGGACCGCAACGGCCTGCGCCCCTCGCGCTACTACGTTACCAAGGACGATCTCGTCATCATGGCCTCCGAGGCTGGCGTGCTGCCGATCCCTCCTGAAAACATCGCGAAGAAAGGCCGTCTGCAACCCGGTCGCATGTTCATCGTCGATATGCAGCAGGGCCGCATCGTGCCCGATGAAGAGATCAAAGCCAAGATCGCCAGCGAGCAGCCCTACCGCCAGTGGCTCGATGACAACCTCATCAAGCTCAGCGACATCGCCGACGCCGCCGAGGTACCCGGCCCCGACCACGCCACCGTGCTGCAACGTCAGCACGCCTTTGGTTATACCTTTGAAGACCAGCGCAAGATCCTGCTGCCCATGGCCAAGGAAGGCGTGGAAGCCACAGGCTCCATGGGCACCGACATCCCGCTCGCCGTGCTCTCCAACAAGTCGAAGCTGCTCTACGACTACTTCAAGCAGCTCTTCGCGCAGGTCACCAACCCGCCCATCGACTGTATCCGCGAGGAGATCGTCACCTCTTCCGTCACCACCATCGGCCCCGAGCGCAACCTGTTGAAGCCCGAGCCCGCGAGCTGCAATCTCATTGAGCTGAAGTCGCCCATCCTCACCAACGAAGAGCTGGCGAAGCTGAAGCATGTGGCCCAGGGCGAGTTCCGCTCCATCACCATCCCCACGCTGTTCGACCCCACTCTCGGAGCCAAGGGCCTCGAAGACGCGCTGGCTGAAGTTTGCAACCAGGCCAGTCTGCAAATCGACGCTGGCATCAACATCATCATCCTCAGCGACCGTGGTGTGAACAAGGAAAACGCTGCCATCCCGCCACTGCTCGCGGTCAGCGGTCTGCATCATTTCCTCATCCGTGCTGGCAAGCGCACCCGCGTCGGCCTCGTGCTGGAAAGCGGCGAGCCACGCGAAGTGCATCACTTCTGCACGCTCATTGGTTACGGCTGCGCCGCGATCAATCCCTACCTCGCCTTCGAGACCCTGGACGACATGATCCGCCAGGGCCTGCTCGTCGGTGTCGATCACTACACCGCTTGCAAAAACTTCGTCAAGGCAGCCACCAAAGGCATCGTCAAGGTCGCCTCGAAGATCGGTATCTCCACCATCCAGAGCTACCTCGGTGCGCAGATTTTTGAATGCGTCGGCTTGAAGCAAACCGTCGTGGACAAGTACTTCACCGGCACAGCAACCCGCATCGAAGGTGCCGACCTCGAAGGCATCGCCGAAGAGTCGTTGGAGCGCCACAACCGCGCCTACCCACCGCTCCAGACCAACACCAGCGCCCTCGATGTGGGCGGCGAGTACCAGTGGCGCAGCGAAGGCGAAGGCCACCTCTTCAGCCCGCAGGTCATCCACGCCTTGCAGAAGGCCGTGCGCACCGACGACTACAAGACCTTCAAGACCTACTCCACGCTGGTGAACGACCAGATGAAGCAGATTTTCACCCTGCGTGGTCTGCTGGATTTCAAGAAGCGCGAGCCCATCTCCATTGATGAAGTCGATTCCGTCGAAGCCATCATCTCGCGGTTCAAAACCGGCGCGATGAGCTACGGCTCCATCTCCGGTGAAGCCCACGAAGCCCTCGCCATCGCGATGAACCGCATCGGCGGCAAGTCCAACACCGGCGAAGGCGGTGAAGACCCCGCTCGCTACACCTGGACGAACGATCTCGGCGACTCGAAGAACAGCGCCATCAAGCAAGTTGCCTCGGGCCGCTTCGGCGTCACCAGCCTTTACTTGAGCCAGGCCCGTGAGTTGCAGATCAAGCTCGCCCAGGGTGCCAAACCCGGCGAAGGTGGTCAGCTCCCTGGCGGCAAAGTGTATCCCTGGGTAGCCAAGGTGCGCCACAGCACCCCTGGTGTCGGCCTCATCTCGCCGCCTCCGCACCACGACATCTACTCCATTGAGGACTTGTCCGAGCTGATCCACGACCTCAAAAACTCCAACCGCGCGGCGCGCATCAGCGTCAAGCTCGTCTCGGAAGTCGGCGTCGGCACCATCGCAGCGGGCGTGGCCAAGGCCCATGCCGATGTCGTGCTCATCGCTGGCTTTGACGGCGGCACCGGAGCCTCGCCACAGACCAGCATCAAGCACGCCGGCCTGCCTTGGGAACTCGGCCTCGCCGAGACCCACCAGACGCTCGTGCTGAACAACCTCCGCTCGCGCATCGCCGTCGAGACCGATGGCCAGCTCAAGACCGGGCGCGATGTCGTCATCGCTGCACTGCTCGGAGCCGAGGAGTTTGGTTTCGCCACCGCGCCGCTTGTCACCCTCGGCTGCATCATGATGCGCGTCTGCCATTTGAACACCTGCCCCGTGGGTGTTGCCACGCAGGATCCATTGCTGCGCAAGAATTTCAAAGGCGACCCCGCGCACACCGTGAACTTCATGAAGTTCATCGCGCAGGAAGTCCGCGAGATCATGGCCGAGCTGGGCTTCCGCACCGTCAATGAAATGGTGGGCCGCACCGATGCGCTCGAACCCAAGAAGGCCGTCGATCATTGGAAGGCCAAAGGCATCGACCTCTCGAAGCTGCTCTACTCGCCCGATGTCGGCCCCGATGTCGGTCGCTACTGCACCGAGATCCAAGACCACGGTCTCGACAAGGCGCTCGACATCACCACCCTGCTCGACCTCTGCAAACCCGCCATCGAGCGCGGTGAAAAGGTGCATGTGAAGCTGCCCATCAAGAACACCGACCGCGTCGTCGGCACCATCCTCGGCAACGAGATCACCAAGCGCCATTGGCAGGGCCTGCCGGACAACACCGTGCATCTCCAGTTCCGTGGCAGCGCGGGCCAGAGCCTCGGAGCCTTCATGCCCAAGGGCGTCACCATCGAAGTCGAAGGCGATGCCAACGACTACGTCGGCAAGGGCCTCAGCGGCGGACGCATCATCATCTACCCCGACGCGAAGGCCACCTTCGTCGCCGAGGAAAACATCATCATTGGCAACGTCGCCCTCTACGGCGCGACCAGCGGTGAAGTCTTCATTCGCGGCGTCGCAGGCGAACGCTTCGCCGTGCGCAACTCCGGGGTGAATACCGTCGTCGAAGGCGTCGGTGACCACGGCTGCGAATACATGACAGGCGGCAAAGTCGTCATCCTCGGCAGCACAGGCCGCAACTTCGCCGCAGGCATGAGCGGCGGCGTCGCCTACGTGCTCGACGAGGTCGGCGACTTCGCCCAGCGCTGCAACCCGCAGATGGTTGGCCTCGAAAAGGTCGAAGGCAAAGAAGCCGAAGAACTCGAAGCCCTCATCAAGCGCCACGCCGATGCCACCAAGAGCCAGATGGCCTTCAAGGTTCTCGCGCTCTGGGAGGACATGCTGCCCAAGTTTGTGAAAGTGATGCCCAAGGACTACAAGCGCGTCCTCCAGGCCATCGCCAAAGCCGAGGCCGACGGCCTCAGCGGCGACGATGCGCTCAACGCGGCCTTCGAGGCCAACGCCCGCGACGTCGCCCGCATCGGCGGCAGCTAGACGAACCGCCCGCCCTCCGCGCTCCTCACACACAACCTTTTTTCAAGACACACACGACCATGGGAAAACCAACTGGCTTCATCGAATTCAAACGCGAACTCCCCGCAGACCGCGACCCCATCTCGCGCCTTGGCGACTGGAAAGAAATTCATCTCCACCTGCCTGAGCAAAACCTCAAAACCCAAGGCGCGCGCTGCATGGACTGCGGCGTCCCCTTCTGCCACACCGGCAAGCTCATCGGCGGCATGGCCAGCGGTTGCCCCATCAACAACCTCATCCCCGAGTGGAATGACCTCGTCTTCCGTGGCCTGTGGAAAGAAGCCCTCGACCGCCTGCACAAGACCAACAACTTCCCCGAGTTCACTGGTCGCGTCTGCCCCGCCCCCTGCGAAGGAAGCTGCGTCCTCGGCATCAACAACCCGCCCGTCACGATCAAGAACATCGAAGTCTCGATCATCGACAAAGGCTGGGATGAAGGCTGGATCGTCGCCCAAGCACCGTGCAAGCGCACTGGCAAAAAAGTCGCCGTCATCGGCTCCGGCCCCGCCGGACTCAGCGCTGCCGCCCAGCTCAACAAAGCCGGCCACAGCGTCACCGTCTTTGAGCGCGCCGACCGCCCCGGCGGCCTCCTCATGTATGGCATCCCCAACATGAAGCTCGACAAAGAAGAAGTCGTGCTGCGCCGCATCAGCCTGCTCGAAGACGAAGGCATTAAATTCCGCTGCAACACCACCGTCGGCAAAGACATCACCGCCGAGCAGCTTCAGAGCGACTTCGACGCCACCGTCATCTGCACCGGCGCGACCAAGCCCCGCGACCTCCCCATCCCAGGCCGCGAGCTGAAAGGCATCCACTTCGCCATGGACTTCCTCACCGCCAACACCAAGGCCGTGCTAAGTAGTGCAGGCGTCCCGCCCGCACTCCCCTCCGACTACATCACCGCCGAAGGCAAAAACGTCATCATCATCGGCGGCGGCGACACTGGCACCGACTGCGTCGGCACCAGCCTCCGCCAAGGCTGCATCAGCGTCGCCCAGCTCGAAATCATGGCCAAACCACCGATGGAGCGCGCCGCCAACAACCCCTGGCCCGAGTGGCCCAAGACTTACAAGATGGACTACGGCCAGGAGGAAGCCGCCGCCAAGTACGGCGACGATCCCCGCGTCTATCTCACCACCGCCACCCACTTTGAAGCCGACGCCGATGGCCAAGTCAAAGCCGTCCACGTCGTCGATGTCGAGTGGAAGAAGGATGACAAAGGCAACTTCGGCCCGCAGAAGATTGCAGGCACCGAGCGCGCCATGCCCGCCGAACTCGTGCTCCTCGCCATGGGCTTCCTCGGCCCCGAGCAACCCCTCATCGAGTCGCTAGGCCTCGCCACCGACCCCCGCAGCAACATCAAAGCCGAGCACGAGCAGTACACCACCAGCCTCCCCGGCGTCTTCGCCGCCGGCGACTGCCGCCGAGGCCAGAGCCTCGTCGTCTGGGCCTTCAACGAAGGCCGAGGAGCCGCCCGAGAGTGCGACCGCTTCTTGATGGGCGCGACGGATCTGCCGTAGCCCCACGACCGTAGCCGCTTGCGTGAGCAAGCGGTAGAGCACCAATCTATGGCAACCCCTCCTCGCATGATCCCAGACGACCTCCTCAATCTCGATCTTCCCGAAGGCAAACAACCCGAAGTGCCTCAACGCACCGCCACGCCGGAGGAGAACGACCAGTGGCAAATGGACAACGCTCGTCTGCGCTCTGCGCGTGGTGACAACACCCGCAGTGCCACGCCAGTGAATGTGATGTTTGCCATCGAAGGCTGAAGTTTAGTTGGGCTACTCAGACTCTGCTATCAAGTCCTTGATGCCGTGAAAGCCGATGAAGAGCATCTCATCCATCAAGTCCAGGCACGCGCCTCGCTGTTCCCCGTTGGCGGCATTGGTGTAAGCAACACGTAGGTGCTGAGACAAGCTATTGCTGCCCCACCTTAGCTTCTCGATCCTGCGCGGTTTATTGGAGTGCTTCTTCCAGTCTGAAATGGTCTGCCGCACAATGTGAATGATGAGGTCAACAGGCACAGGGTTAGCGTCATCCAGGCTCCAGAGCATTTGGTCGATCGTGGTGCAGAAAGCGCGTGACCTGATGTAGTTCATGACCAGCGGCTCAACCTCCGTCCACCCATCATCGGGGACTTCTCGGAATACATGCACGGCTGCCTCGTGGACGGTGTTGCTTGAGTCGTTGTAGGCTTAGCTGATCCAGTGCTCAGCTAGGCAGGCCGAGGGGCGCTTCTGGTATGCGCCTTACCCAGCGGTGTCTTCGGTTCGCGCGCTCTTGTTTCGCGCCATACCCAGGGTAGCCCCGGCTCGCCAGGACAACTCTGGGCTATTATCCAGAACACCTTTGGCGTTCAAGGCCAGACTATTGCCAGTTCCAATGTGGTGCTACTTCACCTTCCCGCGTCGCATTTCGAGATACGCTTTGTCCTGCGGGGAGAGAGACATCCGCATCATACCGATGAGTTGCACAGGGAGCCTGATCACTCTCTAGTCGGTGGCTGTGTATATGAATGCAGGCACTCAGACCTTGGATTGGCGTCGGACTCGCCAAGATGGGTTGCCAGGATACAGCCCTATCGACTAGGGGAGCCGATGAATTTTGATCGTCTTGCTCCGATTTATCGCTGGATGGAGACGCTGCTTGCGGGAGGCAAGCTGCAGCGCTGTCGCACGGCCTTCCTCAAGCACATCCCCGCAGCGCAGACGATCCTGATTCTGGGGGAAGGCCACGGGCGCAGCCTCGTCGAGTGTCGTCGCCAGTTTCCCTCGGCTCACATCACCTGCGTGGACTCCAGCCAGGGTATGATCGCACAGGCCCGCCGCAATCTTACCCGCCATGGGTTCGATGTGGACTTGGTCGAGTTCATCCATGCGGATGTCTTGGCCTGGAAGCCGCCGACGGGGGTCTATGATCTGATCGTCACGCACTTCTTCCTGGACTGCTTTCGAGCTGATCAACTGGATATCCTGGTGCCCAAGCTCGCCAGCGCTGCGGTGCCCCACGCGTCCTGGCTTATCGCTGATTTCCAGGTGGCGAAGTCAGGATGGCGGCGGCTGCGCAGCCGTATGATTTTGTGGGGGCTGTATCGGTTCTTCCGCGTTGCGACGGGTCTGCCAGCGCAGGAACTCACCGAGCCTGATCCCTTCATGCGGAAGGCTGGATTTAGCCCGCTGTTGTGCCTGGAGACGGAATGGGGGTTACTGAGGAGCGAGTGTTGGCGGCGGTAGCCTCACACCCTAGGCGCACTCCTCAATGCGGAGGACGTCTCCAGGCCCCGCCACATCCAAGTTGGCGGCAGATGCTTTCCGCCAAGTCTTTGCCTGGGCGGCGGCTTTCTAAGGGCGGTTCGCCGAGAGGGGAACCTATTTCCCGCCCCTTTGCCGAGGTCATCAACAGCGCAACGAGCGATACGTAGGACTAGCTTTTCACCACCACCTTGCCGTCTCGCCAGTCCAGGCAGCGGTGCTTCAGGCCACGCTGGGTTTGTTTGCTCAGGCTCACGGGCACGCTGCCGATGGTGAAGCGTTGCTCCAGCGGCGTGCGCTTCTCGGGCACCCAATGCATCTGCCACCAATCCTCTGCCGCACCGTCCTCTTTGGTGACGCGCAGGTACTCCAGGGCCAGCACATAACGTTGCTCCGTCGTCCTCAGCGGAGCATCGAAGCTCGCGAGGTAGTCGGCAAAAGCATAGGTGTAAATGACGCCGCAGGTGAGACGATGCATGGGTGGGTGTGCTGAAATTCTAAAGCGCGGAGGCTGAATTTGAAGGGCGAATTCTGCATTTAAGCATTCCGATTTTAACATTCGGGACTTAGGATTTCGGAAATCCCCTCCCATGACTCGCCGCACCCTCCTCCTCGCTAGCTTCGCCACTCCTGCCCTTGCCGCCGCTGCCAGCCCGCGCATCCGCGTCGCCCAACTGGGCACGGAGCACGCTCACGCCAGCGGCAAAATGCAAGCGCTGCGCTCGCTCACTGACTTGTATGAAGTCGTCGGCGTCGCGGGCAAACAAGAAAACTCCGCCGCCTACGCAGGCTTGCCCTGGCTCGATGAGCAAGACCTCCTCCATGACAAAAACCTGCCGCTCCTCGCCATCGAGACACGCATCGAAGACTCCTGCGGCAAGGCGCTGAAGGCTCTACGAGCGGGGAAGAACATCCATCTGGATAAACCCGGAGCCCTCGCCCATGCCGAGTTCCTCGCCATGCGCCGGGAGGCGGAGCGCCTCGGCCTGACCGTGCAAATGGG
This sequence comes from Verrucomicrobiota bacterium, assembly GCA_031411235.1. GTDB lineage: Bacteria > Verrucomicrobiota > Verrucomicrobiia > Verrucomicrobiales > Verrucomicrobiaceae > JANOAR01. The sequence continues at coordinate 26,200 of JANOAR010000221.1, forward strand.
CTATATGTTGCGCTACAACCCGGCCTTCCAGCTTCTCTTCCAAGCGACCCGGGAAGGCTGGCTGGGCGATATCCTCGAGATCGACGCCAGCATCGGCAAACTCGCCGATATAGGCACCCGCAAGAACATCGCTGCGCTCGCGGGTGGCGGCATGTTTGAACTCGCCTGCCATGTTATCGACGCTGCCGTGACTTTGCTTGGCAAGCCCCGCACTGTCCACGCCATCAGCACCCCGACACGCGATGATGGGGTGAAGGATAATCAACTCGCGGTGCTGGAATATGCCCACGCCACTGCGACCATTCGCTGCAACCACAGCGATCCCTTCGGCGGCCCTCACCGCCGCTTCGCCGTGGTGGGGACTCAGGGGGCGATGGAGATCGTGCCGCTGGAGTCTGGCCGTGCGACGCTGACGCTCAGCCGCGCCCTAGGCGGCTATAAAAAAGGCACGCAGACCTTGGAACTCCAAGTGCCCAAGGGCCGCTATGACGAGGAGTTCATCGACTTCGCCAAAGTGCTACGCGGAGAGAAGAAGCTGGCCTGGGACGCCTCGCATGACATCACTGTGCATGAAACGGTGTTACGCGCCGCTGGTATCTGGCAGTCGTGATCGTGCCGCGCCCTCGCCCCGTTTTAGAGGTGGACTTCAGGCTCGCCCAAGGCCTTCAGCACGGCCTCCGTGGGGAACTGCGAGCCTAGGCAGGAGGCATCGCTACCGGTGATGTGTTGATGCGTCGTCACGGGCAAAGAACCGAGTTTGACAGCGAGGTAGTCGAGCAACTCATCCAGCGCCTCAAGCTGCGCTAGACTGGGTGCCTGTGCATTGAAATCCCCCACAAGGCATACGCTGATACTTTCGCTCAGACCGATGCCTTCCGCATCCGCCGCCCCTCGTCCCGCGAGCCAGCGTTCACTGGCTTCAACTTGGCCATCGGCACTCTGCGAGCCATTGCCAATGACGAAGTGATAGGCCAGCCCATCGCTGCGGCGATGCACATCGCGATGGTAGCGATCCAGCAGATTGGCATTGCCAGCTCGCGTGCCACTGCCGTGCAGTATTACGCGCTGCCAAGCATTGGCCATTACCTTTAACCCCGAGTCGATAGCGCTGCGTGCCGTGGTGCTGAGGTGCTGCCAGGACTGCCGTGGGGCCTCGAACTTGACTGGCAGGGCCGAGACTCGTTTCGTCACCGTGAGCACATGCTTGGGCTTGGTGTCCCGCCGTTCGGGATCGGGAAGGCGAAATTTCGGGGCGACATCGGCAGGTTTTTCGTGATCGAAATGATAGCGGTGGAAGGTGCTATGATCCGTCGCTGTGGTGAGCCCCAGCATCGGCAACACCGAAGCTGAACAAGAACCCGAGCCCCCTTCGGGCTGCGTGGCAAGATGCATGATGCCCCAGAAGATGAGCAGCCCCGGCACGACTCCATAGGCGAGTTGGTTGAACCAACGCACCACGGCAAAGTCATCCCAACGGGTACCAGGAATACCATCGTGAGTGAAGTGAGCATCGGAGTAGCAGCGTGTCATAAGCTCCGGGTAAATAATCGGGGTTTACGTATTATTTAGTGTTTCTGAGCTTCTTGTCAGCCATTTTGTTTGTGTTTTTTACATTTATTTGCAGTGATGACGCTGTGATTTGGGTTTTAACCGCAGGTTTTGGAGATGGGCATAACACGGCTGCGCGTTGCGTGGCGGAAGCACTGCGCCGTGAAGCCCCCGGCGAAGAAATCGTCTATACCGACCTCATTTCAGAAGTGCATCCCTGGCTCACTGCCGTGCTGCAACGCGCCTATCAGTTGGCCATTATTCGCTTTCCGTCCGTCTGGCAGTGGCTCTATGGAATGCTTGCCAA
>JANOAR010000222.1:0-10735 GCA_031411235.1 Verrucomicrobiota bacterium
ATGGCTGTGGCGAAGCGGGTGGCTAGTTTCAAACTTCGCGCCCATAGCGCAAGCCTAACGTTGAGTTTTGCAACGAGGTCGATGGGGGCGCGGAGCGAGCGACAGGAGTGTGCGCGGCTACTTGGTATTGTTCCAGGCTAACAACTGCTCCAGCAGGGCCACCGCCTCACTGGTGTAGGCTTGCAGCAGCACCTCGCCCTTCACGGCGCTCGCTTGGCGGGGATCGCCGATGTGCCCTGCTTCGCTCTGCTCCCGCATGGTCAGAACTTGCACACTCGGGCCGAGGCTGGGCTTCAGCGATACGGCCTCGGTTTGCTTGAGGTCGCCGACCTGATCGGGGGCAATGCGCATGAGCATGGAGGTCTGCCATTCGCAGGCGTGGCCTCGGGGGGTCTTGGGGTTGATGGATTGCACGGTGTCCCAGGGACGGACGGGGAGGTCGTCATAGCTGGCGTGGAGGAGCAGGAGATCGCGGCGGTCGCGGTGCTTTTCTTTGGTGTCGGCGATGGCTTGCCTAGCATAGGGATCATTGCCCGAGCTGCCATTAAAAATGAGCAAGCGGTGGAATTGCTGGCCGATGAGGTTTTCCAACAAGCTGCTGAGTAAGTCCACATACAGGCGCGGCGCGGTGCTGAGGGTGCCGGGGAAGTCGCTGTGACTCTGGGCGTTGCCTAGCCATAGGAGCGGCAGCACGAGGATGGTGTGAGGCATTTGTTTCTCGACACGCCGGACGATTTCATTGGTGATCATGGCGGCGCTGCCAATGGGGAGATGGCGCCCATGCTGTTCGAGGGATGCGGTCGGGATCAATACGGGTATGTCTCGCGATAGGGCAGCGACATCTGGCCATTTGAGATCGTGAAAATACATCGGGGTAGATTTTGAGCCCGTTGGGTGGGGAATGACAAGCACGGAAGTGTCTGAGCCTTGCATTCCGTTGCGAAATGCCAAATGCTCGCGGCTTATTTTTGACGCATGAGTTTCCCCACGACCCCATCTTCCCCGGCTACCGAGGTAAAAAGCCTTCGCGATCTTTCTCCCCAACAGGTGCGCTCGGGCCTCGCGGCCTGGCTCGGCTGGATGTTCGACGGGCTCGATATGCATCTCTACACGCTGGTGGCCTCGGCGTTTGTGGCGCAGTTGCTACTGGTCGATGAGAGCGATCCCGATGTGGGCCGCAAGGGCTCCATCATCCAGGCGGCCTTTCTCGTGGGCTGGGCATTGGGCGGCGGCTTTTTTGGTCGTGTGGCCGATTTGCTGGGCCGCAGCCGAGCGCTGGTGTTGACGATCCTGACCTATGCCTGCTTCACAGGGCTGTCGTTTTTTGCCACTGAATGGTGGCACTTGCTGATCTTTCGCTTCCTCGCGGCCTTGGGCATCGGCGGTGAGTGGGCGGTGGGGGCTTCGCTGTTGTCGGAGACGTGGCCCAAGCGCTGGCGTCCCTGGATCGCGGCCACACTTCAGAGCGCGGTGAATTGCGGCGTGCTGCTGGCTTGTTTGGCGGGCACTTTGCTAAAGGGGCATCCGCCGCAATGGATTTTCCTGGTGGGGGTGTTGCCAGCTTTTATCACCCTGTGGATTCGCAGCGCGGTGCCCGAGACGGAGGAGTGGACGGAGGCCCGAAAAGGCCAGGAGACACCGCGCATCAGCGCGTTGTTTGGCCCTGGGGTGCGCAGCATCACGCTACGCGTCATGCTCATCTGCGCGGTGTCGCTCACGGCGCATTGGACGTTCCTTTTCTGGCAGCAAAAATACATCCGCAGCCTAGCCGAGGTGGGCGACTCCATCGTGAACAAAGACCACGCGACAGTAATGGCACTGCTGTGGATCATGGTCGGTTCGCTGATTGGAAATTTCGTCGCGGGTGGGCTGGCGAAGGTCATGGGTTATGCCAAAGCGATTGCGCTCATGCTGGCCGGGTACTTCGTGGTGATGTGGCTAACGTTCTCAAATGTGCATAGCCTTGGAGTGACGTATTGGCTCTTTGCGGCACTTGGCCTTATGCAGGGGTGTTTTGGCCTTTTCACCATGTGTCTGCCGCCGCTCTTCCCGGTTTTGCTGCGCAGCACGGGAGCAGGCTTTTGCTACAACATAGGCCGCCTGCTCTCTGCGGCTGGCGTGGTGTTTTTTGGCATTTTCAACAAGGTGGAAGGGGACTTCGCCGGAGTACTGCTCACCGCCTCCTACTTGTTCATCCCAGCCGCCTTTTTTGCCTTGTTCTTGCCAGATCAAGGCAAGGATGAATAAGCGTATTTAACTACGTTTTCACATTTCAACCAAATGAACACCCCCATAGCAAAGCCGGGTCAGGTCATCGTCGTTGGTTTATTGATTGTAGTGGTTGCAATCCTAGGGGGTTATTACTTAGCAGGTTCCAAAAACTCAGAGACTCTTTTTGCCCTCCCAAAACCCTCTCTTTCCACCCCAAACAAGGAGCCTGGAAAGGCGGGTGCGGCGGCATCTCAAAGCCCCAGCAATACCCCGGCAAAATGGAGCCCACCTGAGGGTGATCCAGTGGAGCGCTACCGCGCGGCGAAGGGAGCCAAAGAGAGACATGATGTCATCTCCAACTTCATGGCGCTGGGGCATGATCGCAATGCCACGATGCTCATTGAGGCGCTCAATGACCCTGACGTGGGGGTGCAAATTTTTGCCGTGGAGAGCAGCACCGCGCTTGAGGCGGCGCTGGCTCACAAGGTGCTCACCCAAGCCTGCGTGAACAAGACCGCCGACGTGCGCCAGATGGCCTGGAGTCTGCTCGCGCCCTACGGCATCGACGAGAAAGCCCAGACCTTCGCTCAGGTGCTTATCCAAGGCCCGGACGCTGCCTTCGACGAGGCCTTCCAAGAGATGAGCATCAACCCCGAGCGCCCGCTTTTCGAGACGATGCTGAATGCCACGCTGCACACTGATGCCAAACGCACGCCGCGCCTGCTGACTGAAATGCAGGAGTGGCTTGAGCGGGCGGGCGAGGTGCCCAAGTTTAAAAGTGCGCCCGAAATGATGGCTTGGTGGACGGCCAACCAGAAGCACTACGACCAGTACCTGCTGCGGCTCGATTGAACTCAAAAATAGGTGAAAATTTTCTCGCCTTTCGGCCCAAAAAATGCAGGAATGATTTTTGTCTGACCCACCGGCTCCTGGCCGTCTCTCAAGAGCAGCTCCCAGGTGGACCTTTGGCCGGACAAAACGATAATCCCAAATCCAAGTGGGGCGGCAGGACCGAAAGGCACCCAAAGCCGCCCCGCTTCGTTTTTAGCCCAGCGCCGCGTTTGAAAAAGGGAGCGCGGGGTTCCCCACAGCGTTCTTTTTAGCCCAGCGCCGCCAGCATTTCAGCCAGCTTGGCCTTCTTGGCGTTCCAATCCACCAAGCGGGCGCGGTGCTCATCCAGAACGCTGGCGGGCACCTTCTCGGCGAAGGCGGGATTGGCGAATTTGGCTTCCACCTTGCCAATTTCGGCGACGACTTTTTCCAGCTCTTTACCCACGCGTTTGCGCTCGGCGTCTTTGTCGATCAGACCTTCCAGCGGCATGATGATCTCGCCGACATCGCTCAGCGCGATGGGCGTGCCCGTCGGTGCAACGTAGGCGGGGTCGAGGGTGACGCTGGCCACGCCGGCGAGCAGGGCGAGGGTGTCGGCTTCACCAGCGACCCAGCCAGCGCTGGGCTTCAGGATAATGGCGACGCCTTTGGCCGTGGCGAGGTTGTACTCGGCCTTTAGATTGCGGATGCGTGCAGCGCTGTTGTAGATCGCGGCCGTGCGCTCCTGAGCCTGGGCGACGGCAGCAGCGTCGAAGCCTGCGAGCGCGGGCTGCGCGGGGAATTTCGTCGTGGTCAGAAAGGTGCCTGCTTCGCCGTAGCCCATCATGGCCCACAACTCCTCGGTGATGTGCGGCATGAAGGGATGCAGGTGCATGAGCAAGCGGCTCAGGCAGGCGTCCATAACGGCCAGCGTGGCCGCACGATTCGGCGTGCCTTCGCGCGTGTCATTCTTCGCTGCTTCCAGGAAGAGGTCGCAGTAGTTGCCCCAGAAGAACTCATAACACAGTGCTGCGACGGTGTTGAACTCATAAGCCAAGTAAGCGGCTTCGATCTTGGTTTGGAGCTGGTCGAGCTTGGCAAGGATGTCGAGGGCGTAGATCGAGGCGTTTTCCGTTTCCCGTTTACCGTTTCCCGTGAGGGCTTCGGCATCGCCCTGCATCTGGCGGAAGCGCGCGGCATTCCACAGCTTGGTGGCGAAGTTGCGGCCCTGCTCCACGCATTGCTCGTCGAAGTGAATGTCCGCCCCCTGGGGAGCGCTACGCATGATGCCGAAGCGCAGGGCATCGGCTCCGAACTTGGCGATGAGGTCGAGCGGGTCGGGCGAGTTGCCCAGCGACTTGCTCATCTTGCGCCCCTGCTTGTCGCGGATGATGCCGGTGAAATACACGTTCTTGAACGGCAGCTCGCCCCTGTATTCGTAGCCCGCCATGATCATGCGTGCGACCCAGAAGAAGATGATGTCCGGGCCCGTGACGAGATCGGTCGTCGGGTAGAAGGCCTTCAAGTCGGCGGTCTCGTTCGGCCAGCCCATCGTGGCGAAGGGCCAGAGCCAGGAGCTGAACCAGGTGTCGAGGACGTCGGGGTCTTGTTCCCACCAGCTCATTTCTTCAAGCTGCTTTATTAAATCAGGATCAAGCGTGCTGACGGAAATGACGATTTCCCTCAATTCGGCACCCTTGTCGTACAGGTCTATTCCCAACTTGTTCAGTGCGACTGAGTCCGCTGGCACTGGCTTCCCATCAATTGTTATAGCAACTTCTGGGCAGTCTTTAGCGCAAAAGCGCTGATGCCCAGTTGTCAACGGACAGAGAATTTCGGACATCTCCAAGCAAGCCCCTGCAAAGGTACCTTCATAAGTGAAGCTCCAAACCGGCACCCGATGCCCCCACCACAACTGGCGCGAGATGCACCAGTCTTGCAGGCCGCCCATCCAGTGATCATAGACCTTCGCCCAGCGGTCGGGGAAGAAGCGCATCTCGCCTTTGGCCACGACTTCCTGCGAAGGCTGCACGCTCGGATACTTCAAGAACCACTGCTCGCTCAAACGATGCTCAATCGGCACATCGGCGCGTTCGGAGTAGCCGACATTGTTTTGATACGGCTCTTCCTTCACCATTGAACCGATCTCGGTGAGCAACTCCGCTGCACGTTTGCGTGCTGCGAAGCGCTCCATACCACCGAGGTCTTTGCCCGCGAGTTCATTGAGGATGCCGTTGGGATGCATCACGTCGATGACGGGCAAGCTGTGGCGTTGCGCGATCTCGAAGTCAGCCTTGTCATGCGCTGGCGTCACTTTCAGCACGCCCGTGCCGAAGGTGAAATCGACATGTTCATCGCCGACGATAGGCAACTCGGCTTGGTTCTCCAAAGGCAGCGGACGACGCACATGCTTGCCGATGAGATGAGCGTAGCGCGGATCGTTCGGATTGACCGCGATGGCGGTATCGCCGGGGATCACTTCGGGGCGCGTGGTGGCGATTTCCAGCCAGGTGCCGGGCTCCTCAATGACTTCTACTTTGAAGTGATACATCGTGCCGTTCTGCGGCTTCATCGTCACCTCTTCATCGCTCAGCGCGGTGAGGCTGGACGGGCACCAATTCACCATGCGCTTGCCACGGTAGATCATTCCCTTTTTGTAGAGATCGACGAACACGCGCTGCACGCAGCGGCTGTAGTCCTCGTCCATGGTGAAGCGCTCGCGGCTCCAGTCGCAGGACGCGCCGAGTTTTTTGAGCTGCTGGATGATGATGCCGCCGTGCTTCTCCTTCCATTCCCAGATCTTCTCCACGAGGCCCTCGCGACCGAGGTCATCACGATGCTTGATGACGCCCTGTTTTTTGAGGTTCTTCTCCACCACGTTCTGCGTGGCGATGCCTGCGTGGTCAGTGCCGGGGAGCCAGAGCACTTCCTTGCCCAACATCCGAGCGCGGCGGCAGAGGATGTCTTGGATGGTGTTGTTCAGCACATGCCCGAGCGTGAGGATACCTGTGACATTCGGCGGCGGGATGACGATGGAATACGCGGGGCGCTCGGGGCTCACACGCGCTGGATCGGCGGTGAAACATCCGGCTTCGTTCCATTGGGTCTGCCAGCGCTCTTCGACTTCGGCTGGCGTGTAGGTCTTGCTAATCTCAGGCATAAAATGGGGCGCGGATCATGGCGCAGAGAATGCGGAATGCAAAAGGCCGAATAGCGAATTGAGGAGCCTAAAGAATCAAAGACTATCCCTCGGTGCTGGTGGCTCTGCCATTCGGCATTCCGGCTGACTTGTTCCCACCGTTATTGGTATGGAAGGATTAACTGGCAAACTCTCTCTTATCAGTAAGGGCTGTGAAGATGTGAACAGACTGTGTTCCTCTCAACGGGCCTGTGGGTTCCACAGGGTTGCAGACCGTGAGTAGTCCTGCGCATGACTTGCGGCGACCCGTGAGTTGCACTCATAACTGATAGGTTATGCAGAAATGGAACATCTATTCGCGAGTTTGCTCGCAGACCTGTGGGGATAAGTGGGGGGTGTTTTCTGGAGATTTCACTGAGTTTGAATTTAACAAATTAGCATCAATGGTTGCGACGGCTGCTCGCGCGGCATTCATCTCGGCGTCCTTTTTGCTGCGGCCTGTTCCTGCACCGATCACGTCACCGTGCCAAGTCACCGACGCGTGGAAGGTGCGGCTGTGGGCTGGGCCTGTCTCGGCAGTGATGGCGTAGTGCGGGAGGTCGGTGGTGTGGCTTTGGATCAGCTCCTGGAGCAGGCCTTTGGGGTTGAGGTCGCGCGAGGGATTGTCCGTGGAGTAGAGACGTGGGCCGAAGAGATTCTTGACGATGGTTGTCGCTGCCGTCATGCCGCCGTCGAGGAAGGCCGCGCCGATGATGGCCTCCAGCGTGTCAGCGAGGATGTTGTCGCGGTCACGACCACCATTGGCGTCTTCGCCTCGGCCCATGATGAGGTACTGTCCCAACTCGTGGTGGCGGGCGAGAGCGCTGAGGGCCTTGGTAGAGACAAGGCTGGCGCGGGTCGTGGTAAGCACACCTTCGTCGGCCTTGGGGCGTGTGAGGTAGAGGGCTTCCGAGAGCACGAGCTGGAGCACAGCGTCGCCGAGAAACTCTAGGCGTTGATTGCTCGGCATTGGGCGCTGGGTTTCGTAAGCCAAGCTGGCGTGAGTGAGCGCTTCCTCCAGGAGGATGGGCTGGCGAAAGGGATAGCCGAGCGTGTGTTCGAGGGGGCTGTGACTCATACGGCGGCGAAGGAGAACGACGAAAGCCGAGAGTAGCTAAAGAGCCGCGCCGTGCAACGAGTGATGTGCGAGCCGCACAACTCAGAGAGAAAGAGTGGGGTGATCGACGGGGCTCGAACCCGCAACAGCCAGAATCACAATCTGGAGCTCTACCAATTGAACTACGACCACCATCTCAATCTGAGGGCGGCGAGAGTAACAGCAAAGCCTCGGAGTGCTAGCGGAAAGTTCCGGCTGTTGAGAGTTAGGAGTTGAGAGTTGAGCGTCTGAGTCGCAAGGGCTGGCGTGCGGTGGAAGTCTTCCACCCCGTGCTCATAACCGCTCCACTCACAACGGCTCATACCTCGATGACACTCCACGAATTCCCCGCTCTCAATGCCACCCTCAATGCCTGTGCCACGGTCATGCTCATCACAGGCATGATTTTCATCAAGGCAGGCAAACAACGTGCCCACATCGTCAGCATGACCACGGCGTTGCTGTTCTCCACGGTGTTTCTGGCCTGCTACCTCTATTACCACTTCCACGTCGGTGACGCGAAGTTCCAGGGCACGGGTTGGTCGCGCCCAGTGTATTTTACCATCCTCATCACCCACATTCCGCTAGCAGTTATCAGTCTGCCGATGATCATCATGACGGTGATTCCTGCGGTGCAGCAGCGCTTCGATAAACATAAACGCTTGGCGAAATGGACGCTGCCCGTGTGGCTCTACGTCTCGGTGACGGGCGTCATCGTCTATCTGATGTGCTACCGCTGGTATGGGCCACCGTTGTTGCCAGCGCTGCACGCCATAGGTCAGTAGGCCTTCGTTGGCTTGGCCTAGCAAGCCGCTGAGGTAGGTGATGCAACACAACTTCGAGCCGTATCCTCCATGCCCAAGCGCAGGCATGTGTGATATTCTGCCCGCTCAGCACGTAAACCCAGACAACACGGCATCATCATGTTTACACTCACCGGCAAAGGCAAACACACGAACTGCGATGGCCTCTCCCGTCGCGACTTCCTCCAAGTAGGCACCCTCGGCGCGCTCGGCTTTGGCTTACCGCAAATGCACGCGCTGAAGGCCGCAAATGCGATCAAGAGCGACGACGGCAAAGCCTGCATCCTCATCTTCAACCTCGGTGCCCCTAGCCAGATGGACACCTGGGATCCCAAGCCCGATGCTCCGCGCGAGATTCGCGGCCCCTTCAAACCGATCAACACCAAAGGCGACTACCAGATCACCGAGATATTCCCCCGCATGGCGAAGATCGCCGACAAAGTCAGCCTCGTGCGCAGCGTCTTCCACACCGCCGCCGCCGTGCATGATACGGGCCACCAGATGATGCAGACGGGCCGCCTCTTCACCGGCGGCATCAACACCCCGCACCTCGGCTGCACGCTGGAATTCCTCAAAGGCCGCCGCGGCGACATGCCCGCCAACGTCATCCTGCCCGAGTCGATGGGACCCACAGGCGGCAACATGCCCCACGGCCAAGACGCAGGCTTCCTGGGCAAAACATACGACCCCTTCGTGCTCAACGCCGACCCCAGCGCCGTCGGGTTCAAGGTGCCCGACCTGCTGCCTCCCAAGGAGATCGGCGAAGTCCGCCTGGAACGCCGCAAGTCCCTCCGCGCCCTCGTTGATAGCTCGGTGAAAAACTTTGAAGCCAGCGAGTCCGCACAGCTCATGGATCAAAATTTCACGGACGCCTACCGCCTGATGACCAGCGCCACCGCGCGTGAAGCCTTCGACCTCACGCAGGAACCCCTCAAAGTCCGCGAGCGCTACGGTATGAACCGCTTTGGCCAGTGCTGCCTACTCGCCCGCCGCCTCGTCGAGCGCGGCGTGCGTTTCGTCACCGTCAACAGCTTCATCACCGTGTTCAACGAGATCACCTGGGACATCCACGGCAGCAAGCCCTTCACCAGCATCGAAGGGATGCGCGACCTCGTCGCACCCATGTATGATCAGGGTTACAGCGCCCTCATCGAGGATCTGCACCAGCGCGGCATGTTGGAGAAAACCATGGTCGCCAACCTCGCCGAGTTTGGTCGCACGCCAAAAATTAATCCCGCAGGAGGCCGCGACCACTGGCCGCAGTGCTGGACGGTCGGCTTCGCCGGCGGTGGTGTGCAAGGCGGACGCGCCATCGGCAAGAGCGATGAAATCGGCGGCTACCCCGCCGAGCGCCCCGTCAGCCCCGGCAACATCGTCGCCACCATGTATGAAGCCCTCGGCATCGACGTAGAGCACGAAATCCCCGGCCCCCAAGGCCGCCCCTACCCCATCGTCGATCGCGGTGTCGAAGCCATTCGCGAACTGTTTAGCTGAGTTCGCTCTCCATTCTTGCCCCGCGCCCGAGTTGCTCTATTGTCCGAGCCCCATGCACCCGTAGCTCAGTGGATAGAGCAGTAGATTTCTAATCTTCTGGTCGCAGGTTCGATCCCTGCCGGGTGTGCCAGCGTCAAAGCCTTATTCCACAAGGGATAGAGCGTGGTGAATGCCAGCGAGAAAGAGGGTCAAAAAATTCGAGTGTGCGTTTTCTGTGCGTATTTCAGCCTCAAGTGGGCCAGGGAGTGAGTTCTACCACTGGCAAACCATGCGCCCATTCTCCGCTCTCTCTTCGCCAGGGTAGCCCCGTTGACCCTCGCGGCCCGCTAAAGTGCCAGGAATGGCGATTGTGTGGCCTTTTTCGACGGGTTGAACCCGTTCCCCAGCACACGGCGCACACTCGCGCATATCACTTTGCATCACAAAGTCAAAGGCGTTACAATCCGCCATGAATGAAGCCGTTGCCTCAATTTTGAAAAGCACCTGCACGCCACGCCAAGCGGCGAAAAAGCTCGGCATTCGCCCCGTCGATGTTTCTCGATTGATCCTGTCTGGCACCCTTCGAGAAATTCAAATGCCTGTCGTTCGTCGGCGAATAGCCAAGTCGGACGTTGCCGCTCTTCTCGCCAGCCGTGCCCAGGGTTAAATATGCTCGCGCCGTCAAGAGTGATAATTTTGATTCTCAATGATCGGCTTCCTGTCGTAAAATGCTTGAGATGACGCGACCAAATATTTTCATCTGTCTGCTGCTTGATCCTTTGATTTTGCTAATGGTGGTCACTTTGCTTGCTGCCTCTGCTGCGGGGTACGTGTTCTATGAACGCTGCGCTTTTGATGCTGCATTATTCCTGGCCGTCGTTGGAGGCGTGATGATCTGTTCACGCGGGATGATGTTACAGGATCAAGTGAAGAGAATCCTGAATGGAATGAAGCTTCAGCCATGCTATACCGGAGTCTTTTGGAAGTGGTCACTGTTGATGCTGTGGGGAATGATCATCGTTGGGCCTTTCACTGAAAAAGGTGATACAGAGTATGTATGGGCCAAACGGGTGCTAAACGAGCACAGAGCCAAACTCGAAAAGGACTTTGGCAATGTGCGGCCAGTAAATGAAATGGCGCATACTCGCGCAAAGGCTTTGGAGC
>JANOAR010000223.1:0-1922 GCA_031411235.1 Verrucomicrobiota bacterium
GCACAAAACGGTAGTCAAGGGCCACTTGCAACCCAGCCAAAGCCCATGCAAAACACCCCACCCACAGTGTCCTACATTGTGAGGCATCGAGCCACCTTCTGAATTACTCTTCGGTGTCTCTTTTCAATGAGGCATCACGGCAAGCGCTGGCCATCACTCGGCGAAATGCCGTGCGGGTTACCACTTCACGCTCTTCATGTATTCCACATGCTTGGGCATCTGCTCGATGACGCTGTCGCTCTCATCTTCGATGAAGTAGTACTTGATGCCGATCTTCTGCGCGGCGGCGAAGATGGCGGGCCAGTCGGTCTGTCCCGTGCCGAGCACGACGTTGTAATTCACGTCCGTGTGGCCCGTCAGAGCACCCGTCGCGACGCCTTTTTTCAGATCCTTCAGGTGCATCAGTACCCAGCGGCTGCCGTATTTTTCCATCAGCTTTACCGGGTCTTGGCCAGGGTAGATGATCCACAGCACATCCAGCTCCACGTTCACCTTGGCTGCCTCGGTCTCCTTCATGAAAAGGTCGAACAAGGTGCCCTCGCCGTGCGGCTGGAACTCATAACCATGCGCGTGGTAGAAGAACTTGATGCCCACCTTCGCCAGCGCCTCGCTCGCCTTGCTGAAGACCGCGATGGCATCGCGGCACTCGGCCTCATCGAAGTCACCCTGGTGGTCGATCCACGCACAGCCCGCGAACTCCACGCCATAGCCCTGTGCCTCCTTCACCACGTTATCGAGATCGGTCTTGTAGCGGGCATAGGGGAAGTGCGTGCTCACCGCCTTCAGCCCGCGATCCGCCAGCGCCTTCTGAAAGTCCGCCAGCGACAAGCCCCAGTTGTGCCCCGTGAGTTCAAGGTTGGTGATGCCATTCGCCTTCACTTGATCCAGAGCCCAGTCGAGACCGCGCAGCTTGATCTGGCTGCGCAGGCTGTAAATCTGAAGCCCAGGAGCCGAGTCAAAACCACCCGCCGAAGCGGTCGAAAAAGAAGCCGCAGCGAGAGCCGCGATCAGCAGAGTGCAGAGTTTATTCATAGAGCGCCAAGCGGTGGCGAGCGCGGAAGAAAGTGCAAATGGCGAATGCTTGTAACGTGGGGGGCTAGGCTCCGGGCGAATGCGCTAATGAGTGATTGATGCGTGAAGGTGCTCGAAGCCCCACAAGTTGCCTTCGCTGCGTCATCGTCTGACCCTTTCAGGCTAAGCTCGGCTTAAATTTAGACGTCATCACCTTCGCAGCCGCGAGGTGTGGGCCACTCGCATTCGAGTTGACCCAGGCTAGGATGCGTCGAGGGCACCTGAGCGTTTCCTCCCCAAAAATTATGAAGTTATCCCACCCCCTTGCCTCTCTCCTTGCCAATAACAAACAATGGTCTGCTGCCCGCCATGCGGCGGATCCAAAATTCTTCGAGCGCCTGCTTGGTATTCAGTCACCCGAGTATCTATGGATCGGCTGTGCAGACTCCCGCGTGCCAGCGAATGAAATTGTGGATCTCGCTCCAGGCGAACTTTTTGTCCATCGCAACGTCGCCAACGTCGTCGCCCACACGGACTTGAACTGTCTCTCTGTAATCCAATACGCCGTGGATGTGTTGAAGGTGAAGCACATCATCGTTTGCGGTCACTACGGTTGCGGGGGTGTCGCGGCGGCGCTCAGCAATGTGAAGCTCGGGCTCATTAACAATTGGCTTCGGCATGTGCAGGACGTGAGCCAGAAATACGCTACCCAACTGCAAGCCACGCCCGAGGAATCGCGAGTGGATCGGCTGTGCGAGCTAAACGTCATCGAGCAAGTTATGAACGTCTGCCAAACCACCGTCATGGAGAGCGCCTGGGAGCGCGAACAGGACGTGACCGTACACGGCTGGATCTACGGGTTGCACGATGGCATCGTGCGCGACCTCGATGTCGATGTGGCCGATCCCGAA
>JANOAR010000224.1:0-8622 GCA_031411235.1 Verrucomicrobiota bacterium
GCTGGTGGTGCTGTGGATGGTGCTGCCCAAGGTCTTCCGAGTGATCGCGGGGAGTGTGCGGTTTGTGCGGGAGAAGGTAGGTGGTGCGCTGCGGGCTTGAACCTGCTTTCGCTACTTCCCGATGCAGAATGACCGGAAGACTTCATCGAGCACTTCTTCAATATCGACTTGGCCAATGACATCGCCGAGCGCCTGCAATGCCTCGCGGGCTTCCAAAGCGACGAACTCGGGGGCATCGCTGCGCCGCAGAGATTCCTTGGTTGCAGCGAGGGCGGTGGCGACGCGCTCGAAGCACGATTTGTGGCGGGCGTTGATCGCTATCGGGTGATCGGCGAGCATGGTGCCGCGTCGCATGACGATCTCGCGAATGGCGGCGCGCAGGGCTTCGATGCCTGCACTGCTGAGGCAGGAGACTGCGATGCCGCTGTCTTGCTGCCACTGCGGATGCACGCCGAGGTCGGCTTTGTTTAACACCAGCACATGGCGACCCGAAGCGGTGTCGGGCAAGGTGATGCGCTGGGCTGCGGCAGGTGCGCGGCTGGCATCGACGACTTCGATGATGAGGTCGGCGCGCTCGATTTCTCGGGTGGTGCGGGCGATGCCGTGTTGCTCGATGGTGTCGCTGGAGTCATCGCGCAGGCCGGCGGTATCGACGAGGCGCAGGGGGATGCCGTGGACTTGGATCATCTCTTCGATGGTGTCGCGCGTGGTGCCAGCGATGGGGCTGACGATGGCTCGCTCGAAGCCGCTGAGCAGATTCAGCAAGCTGGATTTGCCGACGTTGGGCTCGCCGCAGATGACCGTGCGTGCGCCTTGGCGAAGGATGCGCCCGTGCTCGGCAGTGCTGAGCATTCGGGCGACACGGGCTTGCAGATGCTCGACACGAGTGATCATGGCGTTGCCCGTTTCGGGACTGATGTCTTCCTCGGGGAAGTCGATGTAGGCCTCGACGTGGGCGAGCACGGCGATCAATTCCTCGCGCATGGCAGTGGCTTCGCGACCTATCGCGCCTTCGAGTTGTTCGTTCGCGGCCTTTAGTGCGAGCGTGCTCTGCGCGTGAATGAGATCCATCACGGCCTCGGCTTGGGTGAGATCCATCTTGCCATTCAAAAAGGCACGCTGGGTGTATTCACCGGGCTCGGCGGCACGCGCTCCGGCAGCGAGTAAAACCTCCAGCACGCGCTGGGTGACGAGCGTGCCGCCGTGGCAATGCAACTCCACCACATCCTCACCCGTGTAGCTCGCTGGCCCTTTGAAAAGCAGCAGCATGGCGTGATCCACAATGCTGCCGTACGCATCGCAGACTTTGGCCAGATGAGCGGTGCGCAGCGGCAGCGTGCTGAGTTCCTGCCGCGTGCGCACCACTTTCGTAGCGATGGCGAAGGCTTGCGGGCCGGACAAACGAAGCACGCTGATGGCGGCTTCGCCGAGCGCGGTGGAGATGGCGGCGATGGTGTCGTGGAGCATGGAAGAATGCTCGAAATCCGAATTCCCGAATTCCGAAAGAGTGCGGCTAGTCCCAGTCGATGTTCTTGGGGAAGTCGGGGCACAGGCGCGAGTTGGCAATGGGGGCAATGCTGTCGTGGGCGAAGAATTCCATGTCGCCGCTTTGGTCGCACAGCCATACTTCTTGAGCGCCATTGGCGAAGTAGAGCTGCATCTTGCCGAGCATTTCTTCACGGCTGTTGCTTGGCGAGATAATTTCGACGCAAATCTCTGGCGAGATGGGCATATTCACGGCGCGGCGGTGGGGTAGGAACCTTTCGCGGCTGACCCAGGCGACATCAGCGACTTTGATGCCGTCTGTGGTTTGGATGGCGCTCTCTGTTAAGATGTAGCCGCCGCTCAGGCGCTTCTCTAACATTGAGCCAATTCGATATTGAAAGCCGCCGTGCCAGTTGGATGCAGGACTCATGATGATCTTGTTGAAGCGGTTGGTCTCTATCTTGAACGGCAGGTCGTTGAAGATGGGATTGGCGCAGATGTCGGCCCAGACGGTGGTAGCAGTCATGGCTCAGAGACTATCAAAGAGTCGTGCTTGGGGCAAGGCGACTTCTATTTCGCCTTTGGCTTCGCTGCACCCAAGGCCTTGCGATCCATGTTTACGGTGTAGTCGGCCTCATCGAGTTGCACGCTGGCACCGCCTTTGGGCACCTCGACCTTGGCCGTCCAGAGGATGGCATTAGTGATCAAGCGGCGCTGGCTGTCGATATGCCAGGAGCTGTGCAGATCGGCTCCGGTGAAGCCGACGCTGCGGGCTCCGCTGGGGCGCTCGTAGGCCCAGGCAATGGTTTCGGCGCGGCCTGCATTGGCCTTCGCATCGGGGGTGCTGCGGGCCTTGTCGGGCACGGTGCCTTGGAGCAACGGAGTGACGCCTGTTTCGTTGAAGCGCAGGTTAAAAAGCCAGCCATCTTTGGGCGCGGCGAAGGGCGTGCAGCCGCTGGTGATGGCGTGCTGCGGGAGGCTATCGAAAGTCATGTCCCAATGACCTCGGCTGCCAGTGTCTTTTTCCCAGATGGCCCCCATCCAGGCGCGGTATTCGGTGGCCTGTGCGGCGGGGACTTCCACGGCCTGATGCATGGCCACGTAGCCTGCGCCGCCTTCAACAGCCTTCTTGATAATGGCCCAGCGCGGGGCGTCGAGGAAGGGCAATTTATCGCCTGCGTCCATATAGACGACGATGGCCTTGGCACCAGTGAAGATGGCTTCGTTCTTGGGCCAACCCTCGGCGGCCATCACGGGCCACACGCCTGGGGTTTGCTTGAGGCACTTGGCGAGCAGTGCGCAGCCCGCGAAGTACTCATGCTGGCCGGGTTTGTTGCTGGGCACACCCGCGAGGAGCACGATCTTGGTCATCGAAGCATCGGGCGCGTCGGCTTCGAGGGTGACTTTCAGTTGCTCTTCGGTGAGGGCGAAGGCGGGGAGGACGGCGGCAAGGAAGAGTGAGGTGAGGCGGAGCATGGGAATAAGAACATCAAACATTGAACGTCCAACATAGAACATCGAAGGCGGACGGGAGGGAAGTAAGGAAGTCGGAGGCTGTTACTTGCCCTTCTTTTTGCCGGGCTTGGCTTTTGATTGTGCAGCGATGACCTCAGGCGTCTCGAAGGTTGCACCTTGGTCGTGGGTGTCGGCGATCCATTTCTCCAGCGCAGCTTTTAGGCGGGCGTGGGCGGTAGTGTGCTCGGCTTTATCGGAGGCGATGAGATTTTGCAATTCATGGGGGTCGGCTTGCATGTCGTAGAGTTCTTCCGGCGGCATGGTGGGCTGGGCGAGCACGTCTTGCTCGGGGGTGAGCTTGCCTGCGGCGTGCAGTTCTTGGATGAGGCTCCACACGGGGTATTGCTTCTCCTTGTAGTTGTTGGCTTGGAGGAAGGGGCGCTCGGGGGTGAAGTTGCGGATGTAGCGGTAGCGGGCATCGCGCACAGTGCGCAGGCGGAAGACCGTCTCGTCGCAACGGTCGCGTGCGCCGAAGACATACTCGCGCGATTTGCCAGCGTGCTCGCCGAGGAAGGGCTGGCCCTCCATCGCCGCTGGCGCAGGCTTCCCAGAGGCGAGGGCTAGCGTGGTGGCGGTGAGGTCGATGCTGGCAATGAGCCGCTCGCTGACGGTGCCTTGCGTGTAGCCCTGTGGCTGCGGCAGGCCCGAGGGCCAGAGCACGATGAGCGGGACGTTGAGCCCCTCCTCATAACAGAACTGCTTGCCGCGCACATGGGATTGGCCGTTGTCGCCGAAGAACACGAGCACTGTGTTTTCCGCCAAGCCATCGCGCGTGAGCAGCTCTATGATTTTGCCCACCTTGCGATCCAGTTCGGTAGCAGCATCGAGGTATTCGGCCCAGTCGGTGCGCGTGATGGGGTGGTCGGGATAATACGGTGGCACCACGACTTTATCAGGATCGGCGTGCTGCGGCGCGTGGTAGGTGCGGTGCGTCTCTTGGAAATTGATCTGCGCGTAGAAGGGCTGGTGCGCTTTCAGTTCCGTCCAGTCGTTGGTATCAAAAGGCTGCGCAGGCGCGGTGAAATTCCAATCGGTCTTGCCGCTGCCTTTGAACTCCAGCGAGTCGGGCAGTTTCACCACGTTCGCGGTGAAGTAATGCTCATCGCGCAGCCAGTCGGTGAGCACGCGCACGTTTGCTGGCAGTGGGAAGCCATCGCTACGGTGCGAGCGATGGTTTTGCGCACCGATCGTCGTTTGATACATGCCCGTCATGAAGGCCGAGCGACTCGCAGAGCACACGGGCGCGGTGGTGTAGAAGCGGGTGAATCTCATGCCTTTCGCGGCCAAGGCATCGAGCACCGGTGTGCTCACTTCAGTGGTGCCATAGCAGCCAAGATGCGGGCCGAAGTCCTCGGCGATGAGCCAGAGGAAATTGGGCTTGGGCGCTGCCTGTCCCGAGGCGAGGCTGGCGCTGAGTAGGGCTATGATAATGAGCAGAGGGAGGTTCATGGCGCGGTAACGGGTAAGCGAGATTGTTCTTTCGTTCCACCATTGACTGAGGGCTTGGCCCTACCTTTGACATTCATGCTTGCTAGACTTGCTGGAATTGAGTATTTCGGGGCGGGTCGTTCCAACGATGGCCTGCCTAACCCAACAAAACTAAACATGAAATCCATACTCTCTGCTCTGTTCCTCGTGGCAGTCTCGGGCTTGGCGCACGCAGGTGCTCCCGCTCCCAAGAACCCTGTCATGCCAGCGCCGCCTCCTGGCTGCGATCCCCTCGGCTACTCGTTCATCGAGCCCGGCTATTTGCATCTCGATAACGACATCGGCACTGCCGACGGCGGTTACGTTGACCTGAGCTATGACATCGGCCACAACCTCTTTGTCGAAGCGACGGGCAGCATTCTTGGCGGCGACTACGACTTCCAAGAATACGGTGCTGGCCTCGGCTACTACTTCCCCCTGAGTGAGAAGTTCCACTTCGTGGGCCGTGCTGGCTGGGCTTACACCGATGCTGATTTGAGCGCTGGTGTCCATGAAGCCTACATCAGCCCTGGCTTCCGCTACCAGGTGACCTGCGACTTCGAACTCTATGCCAAGGCCTACTTGCACCTCCCCGAAGAAGGTGAAAGCAACTGGTCGGGTGGCGTCGGCGCTCTTTATCACCTCTGCCCCATCACCGCTTTGGTCGTCGGTGGCGCAATCGGTGAAGACGACGAATGGTCTGTCCAGGCGGGCATCCGCATCAAGCTGTAATTCGCTCTCCAGCGTATTCTGCAACGCCAGCCGTAGCTCTTGCTGCGGCTGGCGTTTTGTGTGTTTGGGGCGTGGCGAAAGAGCCCTTGCTCAGCGCTCGTTTGCCCAGGGCATGTTTCCCCAGGTTTTTTCGTTCGCTACCCCTTTGCCCACAGCCATCAAGCTGAGCTTTTTTACGCTCATCGCACTCGTGCCCACGCTGGCGAATGCCGCAGACACGGCTGCGAATGCCGACTTCTTTGAGAAAAAAGTGCGCCCCCTCTTTGTCCAGCACTGCGAGAGCTGCCACGGGCCAGAGAAACACAAAGGCGGGCTGCGTCTGGATCATCGCCTAGGCTGGGCAGAAGGCGGCGATAGCGGCCCTGCCATCGTGCCAGGGAAACCCAGCGCGAGCTTGCTGATCAAGGCCATCCATTACACCGACCGCGATCTGAAGATGCCGCCCAAGGCACCACTCAGCAGCAGCGACATCGCCGTGCTGGAGCAATGGATCACCGCAGGCGCGAGCGATCCTCGCACGCTCGACAAAGCCCCCGACACCGTGAAAAAAGGCCGCGTCATCGACATTGCCGCAGGTCGCCAGTGGTGGGCTTTCCAGCCGATGCAGCGGGTGCCCGCACCCGTGGTAAAAAAAGCCACATGGCCACGCAATGACATCGACCGCTTCATCCTCGCTGGGCTGGAGCAAGCAGGGCTGAAGCCCGCAGCAGAAGCCTCAGCCTCAGTGCTGGAGCGCAGGCTCAGCTATGATCTCGTGGGGAAGCCCATCGCCGCGAGTAACGTCGCAGGTTTTTTAGCCAGCCCTGCATTCGCTGAACGTTGGGCGCAGCACTGGCTTGATGCGGTGAGGTTCGCGGAAAGCTCGGGCGGCGGGCGCACGCTGCCGTTTAAAGACGCTTGGCGTTACCGCGACTATGTCATCGAGTCGATTCGCGATGATGTGCCGATGGATCGCTTCGTCACCGAGCAGCTTGCGGGCGACTTGTTGCCCTACGACTCACCTGCGCAGCGGCGGCGGCAACTCACCGCGACAGGTTTCCTCGCCCTCGGCGCGACGAACTATGAAGAGCAGGACAAAGATCTGCTGCGCATGGACATCGTCGATGAGCAACTCGACACCATTGGCAAAACCTTGCTCGGCATGACGATCGGCTGCGCTCGCTGCCACGATCACAAGTTTGATCCCATCCCCACGCGTGATTATTACGCTCTGGCGGGCATCCTGCGCAGCACCAAAACGATTCGCAATCCCAAGGACAATGTGGCCCACTGGATCGACACGCCGCTACCCCTGGATGGCGAGGCCGAGGCGACAATGGTGCAACACGAGGAGGCGGTGAAAGCCCTGCAAACCCAAGTCGCAGCGGCCACCCAAGCCTTAAAAAAACTCGCCCCACGCCGGGAACCCAAAGACAGCAATGCGAGGCCTATACAGCCCGATGAATTGCCCGGCATCGTCATCGACGACGTTCAGGCGAAGCGGGTAGGGGAGTGGTCTGCCTCGAAGCGCTACAGCACCTACGTGGGCGAGGGCTACCTGCACGATGACAACGCAGGCAAGGGCAGCAAGACGCTGACTTTCATGCCTAAAATCGAGAAGGCAGGCCGCTACGAGGTGCGCCTCGCCTACATGGCATTGCAGGGGCGGGCTGAGAATGTGCCCGTGCATATTTTGCACGCTGATGGCGAAGCCGATGTGACGGTGGATGAAAGCGTGATCCCGCCCATCGGTGGGCGCTTCATTTCCCTGGGGCAGTATCGGTTTGAGGCCGCTGGGCAGGCTTTCGTCATGCTCTCCAATGAGGGCACCAAAGGCCACGTCACCGCCGACGCTGTGGCCTTCATCCCTGTCGAGGACTTGCCAAAACTCGCGGAAGCGAGCGATGAAAAAGCCGCCAGCAAAGACCCTGCCACTGCGGCGGCGCAGAAGAAGGTGAAGACCCTGGAAGCGCAGCTCAAAAAACTGCAAGCCGCGCATCCTGAACGCCCCGAAGTGATGAGTGTGGCCGAGCACGAGGACAATGGCGATAGCCCCATCCACATTCGCGGCAGCATCCGCAATCTTGGCGAAAAGGTGCCGCGTGGCTTCCTGCAAGTCGCCTCATTTGCCCAGCCCACAGCGCTGCCTGTACAATCCAGTGGGCGCGTCGAGTTGGCCCAGTGGATCACCAGTTCGCAGAATCCTCTGACGGCGCGTGTACTGGCGAACCGGGTATGGATGCAGCTTTTTGGCGAGGGTCTAGTGCGCACGCCGGATAACTTCGGCACGACGGGCGAGCAGCCTTCGCATCCAGCACTGCTGGATCATCTCGCCCTGAAGCTGATCGACAGCGGCTGGTCGCTGAAGGCACTGGTGGCCTACATCGTGGACTCCAGCACCTATCGCCAAGAGTCACATGCAGCAGGGAAGTCTGAAGTCGATCCCGAGAATCGTCTGCTCAGCCATCAGAACCGCCGCCGCCTGGATGCCCATGCCTTGCGCGATACCATGCTCGCCGTGGCCGGCACGCTGGATGAGCGTTTCCTCGGCCCCACTCTGAAGACCGTTACGAAGGTAAAGGACAACGACGTGGGTGCTCTAAACCTAGAATACAACTGGGTGTATGACGATACGCGTCGCAGTCTCTACACGCCCGCCTTTCGCAACAAGCGCATGGAACTCTTTGAAGCCTTCGACTTCGCCGACATCAACACCCCCATCGCCAAGCGCAACACCAGCACCGTGGCTCCACAGGCGCTGTACATGCTAAACCATGAGTTTGTGATCAACCAGAGCCGCAAGGCAGCGGCGAAGCTACTCGCCACCACGACACTGACCACCGATGGAGCAAGGCTCAGCGCTGCCTATGCCCAGACGCTAGGCCGCACGCCCACACCGACCGAGCAGCGACTCGCCCTCGATTTCGTCGCTGTATCCGAGTCCGAGCCAGAAGCCGCCCCTCGCCGCGCCGAGAACTGGGCACTGCTGTTGCAGAGCTTGTTCGGCTGCGTGGATTTCCGCTATTTGGAGTGAAGGGATCTCGCTAGGCCGCGATGCCGAGGGCCAGCACTTTGCTCCCGGCCTCATCTCGCAGGGGTTACTGGCTCAAGGTCGCGGCTACTCGCCGCTGCTATCTTCGCAGCGCCAGGATCAGCTCATCCATCTTGTTCGAGATCGCCTGTATCTCCCCCTGCGTGGGCGGATCGCTCACCGCCAGGCCCAGCGTCGCCACCCCGTTCGAGTTCCCGCTCGTCCCGCCGATGGCACTCGCGAGCTGCGCACTGCTCACCTCGCCCGGCAGCCCTTGGCTCCCCGCCTGCCCGTCCGCGCCTATGCTCCCATCGTTGCCGCGTGGGATGCCGAAGGCGAAGCGCACATGGCTGCCGTCGAAGGCCACCTGCACCGTCGCCGCATCCCCCGGATTGAGCGTGCTCACACTGTCC
>JANOAR010000225.1:0-2362 GCA_031411235.1 Verrucomicrobiota bacterium
CCTTCGTAAAGTTGCCAAGGTACGCCTGACCAACAAATTTGAAGTCATTGCCTACATTGGTGGCGAAGGACACAACCTGCAAGAGCACAGCATTGTGCTCGTGCGTGGCGGAAGGGTTAAAGACCTTCCGGGTGTGCGTTATCACATCGTGCGCGGTGCACTCGATACTGCAGGTGTAAGTGGTCGTAACCAGCGTCGTTCTAAATACGGCACGAAGCGTCCGAAACCAGGTGCACCAGCAGCTGCTGCCAAGAAAAAATAAAAGCGTAATGGCGTGATTCATCACGTCCTGACTAAAATAAAAATGTAGAGGTGAGGAATTTCCCACCTCCCAATCAAGAGAAAAATGAGAAGAAGAAAGGCCAAAAAAATTGCCGTTTTACCGGATCCACGATTCAATGAGATCGTTGTTACGAAATTCGTAAACAACATCATGTTACAGGGTAAAAAGGGTACAGCATTCAACATCTTCTATGATGCCATTGATAAAGTGGCTGCTAAAACGAGTGAAGATGGTCTTGAAGTTTGGCGCAAGGCTGTTGAAAATGTTACACCGGCTGTTGAGGTTCGTAGCCGCAGAGTGGGTGGTGCAACTTTCCAGATCCCAACTCCAATTCGCGATGAGCGTAAAGCTTCTATGGCAATGAAATGGTTGATTGGTTACGCTCGTAAGCGCAATGAAAAAAGCATGTCAGATAAACTGGCCGGCGAAATCATCGCAGCAAGCAAAGGTGAAGGTGCAGCATACAAAAAGAAGGAAGACGTACACCGTATGGCTGATGCGAACAAAGCATTTGCTCACTTCAGAGTGTAAGGGTCAAAACCAAGGGAGAGAGTGGGTAAGGGTTGAAAATTTTCAACCCCAACAATAGGAAAAGTAAGGGTTGAAAATTTTCGGCCCAAACAAAAAGAACAAGATAAATGTCAAGGGACTTAAAATATACAAGAAACATTGGGATTGCTGCCCACATCGACGCTGGTAAAACAACTACTACCGAGCGTATCCTCTATTACTCTGGTGTAAACCACAAGATTGGTGAGGTTCACGATGGTGCTGCAACAATGGACTGGATGGCGCAGGAGCAGGAGCGTGGTATCACGATCACTTCAGCTGCGACTACTGTGGGATGGAAATACCGTGGTACTGATTACCACATCAACATTATTGATACTCCGGGTCACGTTGACTTTACAGTGGAGGTGAATCGTTCTCTTCGAGTGTTGGACGGTCTGGTTTTCTTGTTTTCAGCTGTTGATGGTGTTGAACCACAATCTGAAACTAACTGGCGCCTTGCGAACAACTACAATGTTGCTCGTATTGGTTTCGTAAATAAAATGGATCGCCAGGGAGCTGACTTCCTGATGGTTTGCAAGCAGGTTAGAGAAATGCTTGGCAGCAATGCTGTGCCACTTCAACTGCCTATCGGTGCTGAAGATGATTTTAAAGGTGTCGTTGACTTGATCAACTGGCGCGGTATGATCTGGAATGAATCTGATAAAGGAATGACTTATCAGGTGATCGACATTCCTGACGATATGATTGAAGAGGCAAAAGAATATCGTGAGAAATTGCTTGAAGCTGTTTCTGATTATGATGATGCCATCATGATGAAATTCTTCGATGCTCCTGAAACCATCACTGAAAGAGAGGTTCTTGATGCATTGCGCAAAGCCGTTCTGGACATGAAAATTGTTCCAATGGTTTGTGGTTCTTCTTTCAAAAACAAAGGAGTTCAAACTATGTTGGATCTGGTAATGGAATTGATGCCAAGTCCAATGGATAGAACAAGTGTTATCGGAACGAATCCGGACACTGGTGAAGAAGTGGAACGTAAACCTGATTACAAAGAGCCATTCGCTGCTCTTGCATTCAAGATTGCTACTGACCCATTTGTAGGTCGTCTTGCCTTCATGCGCGCCTATTCAGGTATGCTCGAAGCCGGATCTTATGTATTGAATACACGCAGTGGAAACAAGGAGCGTATCTCCCGTATTTTCCAGATGCACGCAAATAAGCAAAACCCGATTGAGCGCCTAGGTGCTGGTGATATCGGTGCTGCTGTAGGTTTTAAAGATATCAAAACTGGGGATACACTTTGCGACGAGAAACACCCGATTGTTCTCGAAGCAATGAACTTCCCAGAGCCTGTTATCGGACTTGCTATTGAGCCTAAAACTCAGGCAGACTCTGATAAAATGGGTATGGCTTTGGCTAAATTGGCTGAAGAAGATCCAACCTTCCGCGTGAAAACTGACCACGAAACTGGTCAGACTATCATCAGCGGAATGGGTGAACTTCACCTCGAGATCATCGTTGACAGGATGAAGCGCGAATTCAAAGTGGAGTGTAACCAAGGTGCGC
>JANOAR010000226.1:0-1631 GCA_031411235.1 Verrucomicrobiota bacterium
CTCGCGGGTGTGGAGTGGTTCGGGCATCGCACGGAACTCCTCCATGTGGCGGAACATCTAGCGCCGGGCGCGCGGTTCGGGGATCTCGCGCGGCGGACGGCGTTTGACTGCTCCCGTTTCTCCAACCTCCTGCGCAGACACCATGCACTCGCTACACCCTGAACTCACCCGCGCGATGGGCGCGATGCTGGATAAGCTGGATGCCCTCTTGCGTGGCGGCGGCTATGCGGGGGAGCCCGTGCGGATGTTTCTGGCTGGCGGGATGGCGATGCACTTTCACTGCGGTGCGCGCTTCACCGAGGATGTGGATGCGACATTCTCCGCGCGCCTGCTGCTGCCGCTGAATGAGCTGACGGTGGACTACCTCCGCGAAGACGGGTCGCCGTCGGCACTCTACTTTGATGCGAACTACAACGATACCTTTGCGCTGATGCACCCGGATTATCGCGCGAACGCAGTGGAGTGGCCGGGCATCGGGAATGAGGGGCGGCTCGTGCGCCTGTTCGTGCTCTCGCCGGTGGACCTCGCAGTGTCGAAGATCAGCCGCTTTTCGCCACAGGACCGGGAGGACATCGCGCTGCTCGCAGCGGGCGGGTTCTTTACCGCCGAGGAATTGCGCAAGCACGCGCTGGAGGCGCTGAACTACTACGTGGGAAATACCGCGTGGGTGCGCGGGACGATCGAGCAGGTGTGCGCGGAGATGCAGCGCGGGTGACGGGAGAAGCCGCCGCCGCCTTCATCGACTTCTGCCACGTCCTCCTCAACTCAAACGAATTCCTCTACCTCGACTGATCCCGCTACGGCGCCGCAGTGACCTTCACCCGCATGAAGCGCGAGAGCGGCGAGCCGACGACCACGTTATCGCGCACCTTCAGCGTCGTCGCGTCGTTGACTAAAACGGTCGTCGTCACAGCTGAGAACGATGCCGCGTCGGGCATCGCGGCGCTCTGGACTGAATACGTCACCCCCGCGCGCTTGGCGATGGTCATCGTGAGGTAGCCACCTTCATCCACTGCCTGCGGCGCACCCGCGACATCCGGCATCAGAGGATTGGTGTTAAACGCCTGCTCCAGCAACTCGACGCGCCCGTCCCCGTCCGAATCATCCAGCCCGCTGTGTGCGGAGATCGAGCCAAAGCGCGCATACTCCCAGATGTCGAGCAGCCCGTCCGCATCGAAGTCGTTGCTCGCCGGTCCGAAGACGTAGGCGTAGCCTTGGTCGGTGGACACCGTGTCATCTTGGGGAGTGCCGACGACGATAGTGGTGCCGTCGATCGCCACCGCGCTTCCAAACTGGTCATTCGACGCCGGGCTGGGTTTGGTTAATGTGGCGACGGGCACCATGGGCGTCCCGCTGCTCAATTCATACACGTATGCGCGCCCACCATTGTTTGCACCTGTAACATCAAAGGAAGCGCCCACCACCACCCGTGTGCCGGAGATCGCCACCGAGGAGCCGAAGTTGTCACCCACCTCCGGGGTGGGGTCGTTCAGCGTAGCGATGGGCACCATGGGCGTTCCGCTGCTCAAATCATTCACTCACGCGCTCCCGGCATCGCTCGCGCCCGTGTCGTCCTGTGAAGCACCCACCACCACCAGCGTGCCGGAAATCGCCACCGAGCTTCCGAAGTA
>JANOAR010000227.1:0-12487 GCA_031411235.1 Verrucomicrobiota bacterium
GCATTCGGGACGGTGAGCTTGGTCGTGAGCGTCTCGTCATCGACTTCCTTGTCGGCACCGTCGCCGATGAGGCCGAAGCGCTTGATCTCCAGACTGCGCAGGGCCTTTTGCAGGCTCTCTTTGAAGGTGCGGCCGATGGCCATGGCCTCACCGACGGATTTCATCTGCGTGGTGAGCGTTTCGTTGGCACCGGGGAATTTCTCGAAGGTGAAGCGCGGGATCTTGGTGACGACGTAGTCGATGGTGGGCTCGAAGGCGGCGGGCGTGTGGCGCGTGATGTCGTTTTTCAGCTCATCGAGCGTGTAACCGACGGCGAGCTTCGCGGCGATCTTCGCGATGGGGAAACCGGTGGCCTTCGACGCGAGCGCGGAGCTGCGGCTGACGCGCGGATTCATCTCGATGACGATCATGCGGCCCGTGTCGGGATGCACAGCGAACTGGATATCCGATCCGCCGGTCTCCACGCCGATCTCGCGGATGCAGGCGAAGGAGAAGTCGCGCATGATCTGGTATTCGCGATCCGTGAGCGTCTGGATCGGGGCGACCGTGATCGAGTCGCCGGTGTGAACGCCCATGGGGTCGAGGTTCTCGATGGAGCAGATGATGACGCAGTTGTCCGCGCAGTCGCGGATGACCTCCATCTCGAACTCCTTCCAGCCGAGCAAGCTCTCCTCGATGAGCACTTCCGTGACTGGCGAGAGATCGAGTCCGTTCGCCGTGATGGTCTCAAATTCTTCTTTGTTATAAGCGATGCCACCACCGGTGCCGCCGAGCGTGTAGGCCGGGCGGATGATGAGCGGCATGGTGCCGATCTGCTCGGCGATGACGCGCGCTTCCTCAATGGTGTGCGCCACGCCGGACTGCGGCAGGTCGAGGCCGATCTTGAGCATGGCGTTCTTGAACTTGAGCCGGTCCTCACCTTTCTCGATGGCCTCCGCATTCGCACCGATCATGCGCACGCCATGCTTCGTCAGTGTGCCGGCATTCCACAGCGACATGGCGCAGTTCAGCGCGGTCTGGCCGCCGAGCGTGGGCAGCAGCGCGTCCGGTTTCTCGATCATGATGATCTTCTCGACGATCTCGGGGTTGATCGGCTCGATGTAGGTGCGGAACGCGAACTCCGGGTCGGTCATGATCGTGGCCGGATTGGAATTGATGAGCACCACCTGGTAGCCTTCCTCACGCAGGGCCTTGCAGGCCTGGACGCCGGAATAGTCGAACTCACAGCCCTGGCCGATGACGATGGGGCCGGAACCGATGACGAGGATGGTTTTTATCGAGGTATCTTTGGGCATGGGGGAAGGAATAAGGAATATGGAATAAGGGCCGGAAAGGTGAAGGCGGTGGTCTGGGGCTGGGACGGGGTGGTTTGGCGGAGAGAGAAAGGGCTGTGCCTTTACTGGTCTCGACGCGCTGAGTTGCTCACACCTCTCGTTGTTCGGCCCGGAAAAAGCGCCGCACATTGCATGGATGGGTGGGGCTGTAAAGGAATGACGAGTGATGAATGGCGAAAGGTGGGAGGCGGAAGCAGGGCACAAAAAAGCCGACCCGTTGCGGGGGCGGCTTTGAAGGTTTTGCATGAAGCTTGTGGCGTTAGATCACGCCCGCTTCTTTGAGCACGGTGTAAGCACCGTTTTTGTTCACGGTCTTCAGTGCGCGTGCGGTGAGCTTGACGCGGACGAACTGACCCAGCTCGGGCACCCAGATGCGCTTCTGGCGCAGGTTGGGGAAGATGACGCGCTTGACGCGCTTGGTGATGTGACGACCGATACCACCCTTTTTCTTGGCGAGACCGCTACGATGAATCTTATTGCCGGTGGTGGTGCCGACTCCTGTGATGCTGCAAACTCTGGCCATGATGTGTGTTCCTCTAGGTAGGGGTATTTGGTGGGGCGTGGAGGCTAGCGAGATGCTGGGAGTCGTCAACCACTTCTCGCTTTGGTTAAAAATGGGCTGGGACGGCGTATCGAACAAATGAGCGCTCGGCCTTTATGGGGCAGCCCTGAGCAACCACGGATGAACACGAATGCTCGCTAATGGGAAGGCATCTCGATGCTGTGCGGCTCTCGCCAAGTGGTAATGAATTGAGCAAACATTCGCCATCCTGCCTCGTTACGGGCTAATCTCGTCGCCCATCGCCTTCATTATTCGCTAGCCCATTTCTACCATGAATCGTCGCCATTTTTTCACTTCCACTGCTGCCTCTGCTGCCGCGCTAACTGCCACAACCACGGCGCGTGCCGACATTCTCCGCTCACAGGCCGATCCTGCGTTCAAGACCCAGAACAACCGCATCCGCCAGTCGATCATGGGCTGGTGTTTCAAGCCGATGGATGCGCTGACGCTGGCGAAGAACTGCAAGGACATGGGGCTGGTGGCGATGGAGGGCATCGACAAGGCGGCCTACAAGGATGTGATGGCGCTGGGGCTGAAGATTTCGCTGGTCGGCTCGCATGGGTTTCAAAAGGGGCCGTGCAACCCGGAGCACAAGGACTTCGTGGCGAAGAGTCTCATTGATGGCATCAACCTCGCGGCGGATGTGGGGTGCAAAAAGGTGATCACGTTCACGGGGATGAAGTTTGAGGGAATGGATCGCGAGGCGGCGATCAAAAACTGTCTCGATGCCTGGAAGGCGGCGCTGACACTGGCGGAAAGTAAGGGCGTGACGCTGGTGCTGGAGCATCTGAACTCGCGTGACGGCACGCACCCGATGAAGGGCCACCCTGGCTACTTCGGTGATGACGTGGACTTCTGCTTCGACCTCGTGCGGCAGATCGGCTCGCCGAACTTTAAGCTGCTCTTCGACATCTACCATGTGAGCATCATGAATGGTGATGTGATCCGCCGCATTCGTGCGAACCATCAGCTGATCGGCCACTACCATACGGCGGGGAACCCTGGGCGCTGTGAGCTGGATGAGAACCAGGAGATCAACTATCCGCCGATCTTGAAGGCGATCCTGGAGACGGGCTACGAGGGCTACGTGGCGCAGGAGTTTATCCCGACATGGGCCGACCCGATGCTAGCGCTGCGACACGCGGCGATGGTGTGTGATGTGTGACGAGTCGTTGACCCATGCTGCCGTTTGCGTTTGAGTCGCGGCCTATGAGCGACAGAGCAAAGACACCAGCGATAGGCATCATCGGCGGCTCGGGATTGTATGACATTGAGGGCTTCGAGGGCCGCGAGGAGATCGAGATCAGCACGCCATTTGGCGAGCCTTCGGATGTGATCATCGGGGGGCAATATGCAGGGCGGCAGGTGTATTTTTTGCCACGGCATGGGCGGGGACATCGGTTGCTGCCGACAGAGCTGAACCACCAGGCAAACATCTGGGCGCTTCGTTCGCTGAATGTGCGGTTCATCATTGCGGTGACGGCGGTGGGCAGCCTGCAAGAGCAGTATCACCCGCGCAACGTGGTGCTGCCCGACCAGTTTTTTGACCGCACGAGTAGGCGGGAAAAGCACACGTTTTTTGGCCGTGGCATTGTGGGCCATGTGTCGTTCGCCGAGCCTATTTCGGCGGGCTTGCGGACGTTGCTTTTTGAGGAAGCCGAGGGCGCGGGCGCTCGTGTCCACAACGGCGGCACGTATGTGAACATGGACGGGCCTGCTTTCTCGACGCGGGCCGAGTCGAATGCGAATCGGCAGCTCGGCTTCGACGTGATCGGCATGACCAATCTGCCCGAGGCCAAGCTCGCTCGTGAGGCTGAGATTGCCCTCGCCACGCTGGCGATGATCACCGACTACGACTGCTGGAAGAATGACGAAGCTGCCGTGACGGCGGAGTCGGTTATCAGCCATCTGCACGCCAATGTGGCGCTGGCCAAGCAGATCATCACTCGCGTGATCCCGCGCCTGCCCATGGAGGCAAACTGGCCTGAGCATCGTGCTCTCGATGGTGCCATCATGACCGACCGTGCGCTCTGGCCTGTGGAGACGGAGGCGGATTTACGGGTGATCTTGGAGCGGTGGATGTGATGCTGGGTGGTGCGGGAATGCGGCTTCACATAGCTACCATTGCCAACAATAAAAATTACACTTTCCCAAACCACTTGCCGACTCTACTCTCGACGCTGTGACCCCAAAAAGCATGTATTTAAGCATATGGATCGGCATCGTGATGAGCACCAGTCAGAGCGGTTGCTCGGTGCTGTCGAAGGTATCTGGCAAGGCTGACATCTCGGAGGCGAGGAAAGCGATTCCAGTGGATCAGGACAATCCAACGGCGCGTGGCCCCACGGTGGGCGGCATCATCAATAAAGACTCGCCCGTGCCGAAGGTGCCACCGCCCGGTGTGCGCACGAAATACTCGTCGATCCATACCGACCAAATGGTGCTGGCGATGACCTTCGATGATGGGCCGCACCCGCAGAACACACCAAAGCTGTTGGATTTGCTGAAGGAGCGCAACATCAAGGCGACCTTCTTCCTCGTGGGAACGAATGTGAAGGCTTATCCTGACCTCGTTCGGCGCATCATTGCCGAGGGGCATGAGGTGGCGAACCACACGTGGTCGCATCCCTCGCTGACGAGTCTTTCAGATGAAAAAATACGCAGTGAAATGCAGCGCACTCAGGACGCTATCGTCGCGGCCTCGGGCTATCATCCTCGCATCATGCGTGCGCCCTTCGGTGCGACCAACAAGCGCATCGAGCAGTGGATCTACAATGAGTTTGGCTTCCCCTCCATCCTCTGGTCGGTTGATCCTTTGGACTGGAAGCGGCCCGGAGTCGCGGTCGTCACGCGTCGCCTCGTCGAGGGTGCCCACAAAGGCGCGATCCTACTCGCCCATGACATTCACGCACCGACGATCACCGCGATGCCCAGCACGCTGGATCAACTGCTGGCGAAGGGCTACCAGTTCGTCACCGTGAGCCAACTGCTCAATATTGAAAAAGCAGCGATGCCCGTCGGCGTGGTGGTGCCGTCGGAAGTGCCTTCCGTATCGACTGGCAAAACGAAGCCAGCCCGCGCTGTGAACTGAGTGCGGTTACAACTGGCTCACTCCCATTCTCTCCCCTCCCAAAATCCCACAGCGAATGATCGGTGAAGACTACTTCGACCTTCGCTCGCGGCTCGGGGCAGACCTGTATGCGCTGAGCGGCATTGTGCAGGATCTCGGCGGCAACGTCGAAGACCAGGAAATCATCGAGAACCTCATCGCGAGTCTCAATGATCCCTTTGTCTTCGTTGTCGCGGGCGAGGTGAATGTGGGCAAGTCCACCTTCTTAAATGCGCTGTTTGGAGCCGACTTTTCACGCACGGGCGTGATGCCGACGACGGATAAAATCTACTTCTTTAAACATGGGCCGACGGTGCAGACCACGTCCATCTCGCCCACGCTGGATGAGGTGCGTGTGCCCTGTGATTTCCTCAAGGACTTCCACATCGTCGATACCCCCGGCACCAACTCCATCGAAGGTGAGCACCAGCAAATCACCGAGCGCTTCGTGCCCATGGCCGACCTCGTGGTGTTTGTCTTCAGCGCGATGAACCCCTGGGGCGCATCGGCGTGGCAGTTCCTGGAGAAGGTGCATCGCCATTGGATGCGCCACGTCATCTTTGTTTTGCAGCAGTGCGACCTGCGCACACCCGAGGAGATACAAGTCATCACCGACTACATGGGCCAACTCGCAAGGCAGCGTTTTGGCCGCGATTTTCCGCTCTTCCCCATCTCGGCAAAGAAGGCCTACCTCGCTCGCTCTTCAGGCATCGACCGCGAAAAACTCATGGCGCAGAGCGGCTTCGAGCCGCTGGAGAAACACATCTCCAGCACCGTCACGCAGAGCCCCACGAGGCTGAGCAAGATGAGTTCAGCCATGCGTCTCGCGATGCAAATCCTGGATCATCTCATCGAGGTCACGGATAGCGGTATCGCCGAGCAGCATCGCACGCGTGGACTCATCGACGACATCCAAGCCGAGCGCGAAGTGCAGGTGCAGCGCACGCTGTCGAAGTATGGCCCCGCGCTGGAGGCGAGCGACCGTGACTACCGCGAGGCCGCCGTACGTGTGGTGTCCCTCGCCGATCATAATTTCTCCATCCGCGCTGCCTTTGCCGCTGTGCGTGAGGATTCGCGAATGCCGAAGAACCTGGATCACAAGCTCTACCAGGACTTGCTAGCCAATGCGGGCGAGCGCTGGCAGCAGGTCGCCAGCATCCTGGAGGACGACTTCACGCGTTTTGAAAACTACATGAGCCACCACTGGCGCGGCGAATTGTACCTGCATGAACTGCGTGTGAATGAGGATGGCATCCACGCCAGCGCCGAGGCGAGAAAGCGCTTCACCAGTAAAGTCGAGTCAGGGTTGCGGCGCTTCGTCCAGGGACTGAAAATCGACGAGACCCTTGAGCCGGGCTTGGTGCGCTCGCGGGATCGTGCGCGGCGTTTTCCCTGGCTTGTTATGCCGTTGGTCGCAGCCACAGCGGCGGCGTTTTATTTCATGGGCTGGCAAATAGGCCTGGGCTGCCTGGGGGCTACGCTTGCCATCACCTTGCTACTTTTATTAGCCATCCGAGTGGGGCTGCGCGGCAGTTTGCGTCGGCTTGCAGGCCAGTTCGACGATGCCCGAGATTCCCTGCGCCAGACGCTCGATGAGCAGACGCACGAGGAGACGGAGAATGCTTTTGGCATCTTCACCCGCATCCTCCAGCCTGCACGCATGAACATCGAAACCAGTGTGGCTTTGAAGCAAAAACAAGCCGAGCACCTCTATGCCCTGCGCCTTTCTTTTCAGCAGATCAGCGATCAACTCAAAGCCCTCGGGGTAGGCTCTTGAGCCCTGCTTGGATGAATCGCAGAAGAGCGTGTTGCTTTCATTTTCCATACCAACCCCTTGCGCTTTTCCCCTTGCCCCGAGGGGCATCCCGTGTTCTCTGCGCGGCCCATCCCACTACTAAAATATCATGACTGAGCGCCGCGTTGTTGTTACCGGAATCGGAATCCTCTCGCCTGTTGGCAACAACAAAGAGGACTTCTGGAAGAACATCCTTGCGGGCAAGAGTGGCATCCGCCGCATCCAGTCGATGGATACCGAGAAGTATGACTGCAAGATCGCTGGCGAGGTGGTGGATTTCGACCCCACGCCCTTCTTCAACAACCACAAGGATGCCCGCCGCGCAGACCGTTATTTCCAGCTTGCCATGGCCGCCTCCAAGATGGCGGTGAAGGACTCCGGCATCAACCCCGACGCCGAGGACGTGCATCGCGTCGGCGTCATGGTCGGCAGTGGCATCGGTGGCCTGAGCACCATCGAAACCCAGTACCAAGTGCTACTGGAGAAGAGCCCGAGCCGCGTCTCGCCCTTCCTCATCCCGATGATGATCACCAACATCGCCACCGGCATGATCGCTGGCGAATACGGCTTCATGGGGCCGAACATGTGCATCACCACCGCCTGTGCGACGTCGAACAACAATGTGGGTGAAGCCTGGCGCATCATCAAATTTGGCGACGCCGATGTGATGATCTGCGGCGGTGCCGAGGCCTCCATCCGCCCCTGCGGACTCGCCGGTTTCGGCAATATGAAGGCGCTCTCCCTGCGCAATGATGACCCGGAACATGCCTCGCGTCCTTTTGATCGCGATCGCGATGGCTTCGTCATGGGCGAGGGCGCAGGCGTCGTCGTCATCGAGGAACTGGAGCACGCCAAGAAGCGCGGTGCGCACATCTATTGCGAGCTATCCGGCTACGGCGTCACCGCCGATGCCTACCATCTCACCTCGCCGCATCCCGAGGGTCTTGGTGCCGCCCGTTGTATGGAAATGGCACTGCGTCACGCCAAGCTCAATCCCTCGGACATTCAATATGTGAATGCCCACGCCACCTCCACCCCCGTCGGCGATATTTGCGAACTGAAGGCCATCAAGCGCACCTTCGGCGACCATGCCAAGAACGGCCTCCTCGTCTCCTCCACCAAGTCGATGACTGGGCACCTCCTCGGAGCCGCAGGCGGCGTGGAACTGGCCGCGAGCATCTTCGCGATTCGCGACCAAGTGGCCCCCCCCACCATCAACGTCGAAAACCTCGACCCCGAGTGTGACCTCGACATCGTCGCCAACGTCGCCCGCCCCGCCAAGATCACCGCCGCGCTGAGCAACAGCTTCGGCTTCGGTGGGCACAATGCGGCCGTGCTGGTGACGAAGTTTAACGGGTAGTCGCGTAAGCGTAAGGAGTCCCCGCTTGGAAAGAAGCCCCCAGACGGCCTCGTTGAACGCGCCCTATCTCGACGTGTTCGTGGTTTACAGCGAGCGTCTCACCGGGTTCAATCACCGCTTCTCATTCCATTCTATGATCCCCTCCATCCTCCGACCCACCGTCCTCGCTGGCGGCGCGCTTTTGCTCGCTGTTGGTGCCTCCTACGCCCAGCAAACTGCCGCGCCTGCCGACTGGGCTAGCTTCCGTGGCCCGCACAATGATGGCTCCACGGCCCAACCCAAGTCCGTGCGCGACTGGAAGCGTGTGAACCTGAAAAAAGTCTGGAAGGCCGAGATCACCAATGGCTTCAGCTCCTTCGCCGTGGCGGGGATGAAGGCCTACACGATCATGAATCGTGAAGTGGATGGTAATAACAGCGAAGTCGTGGTGTGCTACGACGCTGCGAAGGGCAAGGAACTCTGGGCCAAGCCCCTCGGTGTGATTTCCAAGTATGACGGTGGTGGCGACTCTGGCACGCCCGACAACAAAGGCGGCGACGGTGCGCGCTCCTCGCCCATCGTGAATGACGGCAAAGTCTATGCCATCGACGCCAATCTGGGCGTGTTCTGCTTTGACGCCGCGACAGGTGCGCCCGTCTGGAGCCATGACGTGATGAAGGACAATGCGGGTGTGCAGATCAAATGGCAGAGCGCTCAGTCGCCTCTCATCGACGGCGACATCCTTCTGATGTGCGGCGGCGGTGCAGGCCAAGCGCTCATCGGCTTCGATAAGAAAACCGGAGCCATCAAGTGGAAGGGGGAAAACGACAAGATGACCCACGCCACGCCCATCACGGCGGACATCCTCGGTGTGCATCAGGCCATCTTCTTTACCCAGACGGGCCTCGTCGCGGTGACTCCCGCTGATGGCAAAGTGCTGTGGCGTGCGCCGTATAAATTCGCGGTCTCCACGGCTGCATCGCCTGTGGTTTTTGAAGACATTGTCTATTGCTCCGCTGGCTACGGCGTCGGTGCTGGTGCCTTCAAAATCAGCAAGGACGGCAGCGCCTTCAAAGCTACGGAGCTATGGCGTCGCGAGGGCGAATGCTTCAACCACTGGAGCACCCCGGTGATGAAGGATGGCTACCTCTACGGCATGTTCAGCTTCAAGGAATACGGCAAAGGCCCGCTCGGCTGTGTGGACATCCGCACGGGTAAAGATGTATGGATGGAAGCTGGCTTCGGCCCTGGCCAAGTCATCCTGGCTGACAAGACCCTCATCGCCATCAGCGACAAAGGCGAGATCGTCATCGTCGAAGCCAACCCGAAGAAGTATGTCGAACTCAAGCGCGACGATGTGCTCGATGGCAAAGTCTGGAGCTATCCTGTGCTGGCCTATGACCACATCTACGCCCGCAGCACGACGGAAGGCGGCTGCTTTGAACTGAAGTAACCGCGACTTGAGATCGAGGCAGATTTTGCGAAGCGACCCAATGATTTGGGTCGCTTCGTTCGTTTTCAGGGAGGCCTCGACGCTTTAGCCAAAACCGCGCCCAACTCTCATCCAGCGGGGCTTGTGAAATTTTTCACAAATTCGGGTTGCCGCATTCGGTGACGCTCGGATAATCGACTTCCCGATTACCCAGCGGCTTGTTGTTCCTGGGTCGTACCACATTTCAACTATGGCCACCATCGTCGTCCAACGCCCCAAGCTCGCCTGGCACGAGAAGCTCTTCATTTCCACCCTCTACAAGGGCCTGTGCATCACCATCGGCCACGCGGTGAAAAACATCCGCAGCGTAATGAAAGGCGGGCGCAACGGGGTGACAATGCAGTACCCCGAGGAGAAATGGGATGCCGAACTCCCCGACTACTACCGTGGTGCCCCGGCACTCGTCACCGATGAGCAGGATCGCGAGCGCTGCGTGAGCTGCCAACTCTGCGAGTTCATTTGCCCGCCCAAGGCCATCAAGATCATCCCCGGCGAAATCCCCAGCGACGACCCCTGGGCCAAGGTGGAGAAGCGCCCCAAGGTCTTCGAGATCGACATGATCCGCTGCATCTACTGCGGCATGTGCGAGGAGGTCTGCCCCGAGCAGGCCATCTACTTGCGCAAAGACTACGCCATCACCGGCGAGAGTCGCGCCGAGATGGTTCACGACAAAGAGAAGCTCTATCAAATCGGCGGCAAGCGCGTCGGGTTGGTCAACAAGTGGAACGAGCTGAAGTAGTTTTGGCGGAGAGGGATAAGGGATAAGGCACAAGTGACAAGGGAAGCATCCTGAACCTGATAGTGAAGCCATCAAACTGAATTAACGAAGCCCTCTCCAAACTCAACGCCTCCCTCTTTCCGCCCCTTATCCTTTCACCTTATCCCTTGTCCCTCCGCCCCTGACTCCCTTTCAAGCCCATGCCTCCCGCCTTATTCTACCTCTTCTCCGCCATTACCCTCGGCTTCGGCCTAGCTGTGGTGCTGGCACGCAATCCCGTCGCTAGCGCCATGTCGCTTGTCGTCTCGTTTGCAGGGCTGGCAGCCTTGTTCATCAGCCTGGATGCCTACTTCATCGGCATCATTCAAATCTTGGTCTATGCGGGCGCGGTCATGGTGCTGTTCCTCTTCATCATCATGCTCCTCGACATCAAGGCCGAGGAGATCAAGCAAGCGCGGATGAGCACTGGCTTTGGTGCGGTGTTTCTCGCCGTCATTTTCACCCTGCAAATCGGCACTGTGCTCAGTGGCAATGAGGCGGGGAAGAAGTCGCTGGCCGACATCCCGCTCGACCTCAAAGCAGCGGCAGCGGGCGAGAAACTGACAACCATCAAAGACGAACTCATGGCGGGCTCGCTGCCTGATACCAAGCTCATGGGCCAAGTGCTCTTTACCGAATATCCCTTCCACCTCCAGGCCATCGGGCTGCTGCTGCTCGCGGGCACAGTGGGCGTGGTCGTCCTCAGCCGTCGCGATAAAGCACCTCTATGATTACCATCAACGACTATCTCCTCGTCGCAGGCATCCTCTTCGCCATCGGGCTCGCGGGCGTCGTTGCCCGGCGCAATATCCTCATCATCTACATGAGCCTGGAGATGATGCTCAGCGCCGCGAATCTGACCCTCGTCGCCTTTTCCCGCCAGCATCTGCACAACGGCATCCCCGACTACTCGGCGCAGGCGCTCGTCTTCTTCACCATCACCGTCGCAGCGGCAGAAGTCGCGGTGGGTCTCGCCATCATCGTGGCTCTCTATCGCGCTCGGCAGTCCGTGAGCGTCGAAGCCATCACCAAGATGCAGGGATAATAGAAAACGCCTCCCCCATGATTCCTTCAGAAAATCTCGTTTCCCCGCTCCCAGGAGCCGTGCTGTTTTTGCCTCTGGCATCGGCGCTGGTGATCCTGCTTCTGCATCGCCTTTTAAAATCCGCCACCGTGCTCATCTCTGTCGGCTCGTCCGCACTTTGCCTCGGCGTCAGCGCCATGCTGCTCGGGGCCAAGGATGGCGTCGGTGAGCTAGTGCCCTTCATCAATGTCGGCAGCTTCCATGCGAACCTCGGGTTCATCATCGACCAGCAATCGCGGGGGATGCTCTTCATCGTCACCTTCATCGGCTTCCTGGTGCATCTGTACTCGATGGGCTACATGAAGGACGATGATGCCAAGCCACGCTTCTTTGGCTCGCTGTCGCTGTTCATGTTCTCCATGACGGGCATCGTGCTCGCCGATAGCTTCCCGATGATCTTCATCTTCTGGGAACTCGTCGGCCTCAGTTCCTATCTGCTCATCGGCCATTGGTTTCAAAAAGCCTCGGCAGCCGAGGCCGCAAAGAAGGCCTTCCTCACCAATCGCATCGGCGACTTCGGCTTCATGATCGGCATCCTGCTGCTCTTCGCCGCGAGTAACGGCGAAACCAGTTTCGCTGGGTTACAAGACAGCTTGCTGCACGACGGCCCACTCAAAGCGGCACCGCAGTGGCTTCTCACGGCAGCCGCGCTGGGCATCTTCATGGGCGCTGTCGGCAAGTCGGCGCAGGTGCCGCTGCACGTCTGGCTGCCCGATGCGATGGAAGGCCCCACGCCCGTGTCGGCGCTCATCCACGCCGCGACGATGGTCGCGGCAGGTGTGTTCATGCTGGTGCGCGTCAGCTTCATCCTCAGCGCCTCACCCTTCGCCATGCAGATCATCAGCGGTGTCGGTGCCGTGACGGCTCTCTTCGCCGCGCTGATGGCCCTTCAGCAGAACGACATCAAGCGCATCCTCGCCTACTCCACCCTCTCGCAGCTCGGCTACATGGTCATGGCCGTGGGCCTCAGCGCGGGCGAGGCAGGCATGTTCCACCTCTACACGCACGCCTTCTT
>JANOAR010000228.1:0-3527 GCA_031411235.1 Verrucomicrobiota bacterium
AAGCCGCTGCGAATGCGATCATCCACCCGCTCCAGGTGCGGCATCATCTGCATCAGCAGGATGCACAGCTTCCGCGCCGCCTGCTCCCCGCTAGAGGCCGTGCCTCGCCCGCCGTGCGCACAGCACCGCAGCAAGTGCAGCACATCGCCCAACTCCCCCGTCGCCGCCCACTGCTCCGTTGCGGAGCCCGCCTCTGTCGCAGCAAAGCGCCCCTGCCATGCTGGCAGGGCCATGTTCGTGCCGTCGTCTTCCGGTCTTCCATCTGTCTCATCGTCTGGTTGTCCCATGGTCTTAGTCCCTTTCGTCGTTGTTGGTTTGCGTCATCGCGGAGCCCCCTCCCGAGGCTCCGCCCTTGTCCCTCTCCTCATCCCCGGTCTGGCCTCAGCCCCAGCCGGGCAGCGTTCTTCTGGTCGTCTTCATCGTTGCCTCCGTTATGGCGTCCCACAGAGCCCACAGAGCCACCTCAGCGGCATGGCACTCCACAGGGGCCGGGTTAGGGAAAATCTGCCGCGCCTTCCTCTGCGCCTTGATCACGTGTGCCCGGCATCGCGCCGGGTTCGCTCGCTGCCAGCGGGCCTTCGCTGCCGCCTGCCTCGCCTTGTAGGTCGGGCTGGCTCGCTTCCGCGCCTGGCACGCCGCGTTCCAGCACG
Source organism: Verrucomicrobiota bacterium (assembly GCA_031411235.1). Classification (GTDB taxonomy): domain Bacteria; phylum Verrucomicrobiota; class Verrucomicrobiia; order Verrucomicrobiales; family Verrucomicrobiaceae; genus JANOAR01. The sequence continues at coordinate 651 of JANOAR010000228.1, forward strand.
CCTTGCATTTGCGCATCCGCTGGCCGCTTGTCCGCGCCACGTAGTAGTCGTCCGCTGGCTTGGCCGCTCCGCAGCCCAAGCACGTTTTCGTAGCCGGTGTAGTCGCCTTCAATTTTTAGTGCCTCCAGGTATTTCGCCGCCAGATTCGCCACCTGCTGGGCACGCCCGACGTCCAGTTGTTTGTTTGCCACCGCCTCAGCGGAGGTCATGAGTAGGTCTCGCAGCCTGCCCAGCTCGCTGCGCACAGGCAGTGCCTCCGCTTGCGTATAGCCGCCCGTCTGGCGGATCACTGGGATCACCTCGCTGGTGATCCACTTGCGGAACTTCTTCGCCTCGGGTTTGCGCGATTTGAAGATGAGGGCGTAGAGGCCGGATTCGGAGATGAACGTCTTGTTGGGGTTGCCCCGAATACCGTCATTAATAGTGATAGTATTCTTTTCATCGTCTTCTAATGCCGAAACGGCCTGAGGCGAGTTGCCAATCTCCAACACCCGACACACGTCGGACGCCATGAACCAGGTCACATCATCGCGAAGGATGACGCGCACCGTGTTGTCATTAAAATCAAACGCCTGCATCAGGCCCGTCGTGTTGGTGTTAGTCGTGTCCATAAATTCAGTGGCTTCCCGTGTTCACCGCGCCTCGCGCTACTCGCTGGCGGCTCCTCCTTTTTGGCGCTTTGACACAGCAACGTGGGCATCTATGTCCCCACACGAATACGCGGCGATGATCATCGCCAGCATCCAGCTCATCAAAGAGCTCATCTCGCTCCGCAGGGAGTCCACCAAACAGCAGGTCACTCCCCCAGCCACACCCAGCACCGAAAGCGCCAAGCGCAGCAGCGCCCAAGCACGTCGCTCTGGCAACCGTGGCTCAAAGTCCAAAAAGTGAGAGCGGGCTTCTATCGGGTTCCCCGCCGGGTGAACTATTTGACCAGGCCGATCAAAGCCCGCCGCATTACCCTGCCGTCCATCGCTGGCGGCAAATTCATTCGTGCTGTCGTTATCGAAAGTCTTCATCGCGTCTTCGTCTCCTCGGTTTGGGGTTCCGCTACTCGCCGTTGCCACGTTCCTGGGGCTCCCGGATTGACACACACTCCGGCGGTATGATCCTCGCCATCCTCTGCATCGCCGTCGTCAGGCAGCTCGTCGCCACCGCTACCAAGATCAGCGGAGCCTGCGCCCTGATGGCCTCGCACGGCACTGCCGTCATGCTCCAGCTCAGGAAGTCGCTGGAGGAACTCGAGAAAAGCCTCGCCGTGATGATCAAAATCAAAGCCAAGGTCGAAAGGCTGAACAAGCCCTCCAAGAGGTAAGCCCATTCAGGCTGTTGCCAGGTCACTAGGTTGGTAGTCGTCTTCATCGCGTCTTCGTTCCTCGGTTGGGGTTCAGGCCGTGGTTTCTTTGAGCTTGCCGCGCTTGGCATCGTCCTGGTCGCATAGGGCGATAAGAGCCTCGCGGATGACGATGCTGGCGCTCTCCCCTCGGCGAGCAGCTAGGCGCTCAATGCGGGTCTTCATGCTGACTGGGCAGCGGACTCTCAGTATCTCGGTTTTGTTTTTCATTGTGCTACAATGTGGCTACGGTGTGTGCTACATTGTGCTACGTCAAACAATTTTATTCGCGACACTTGTTTTTTGTGGCTACATTGTGGCCTATGAAAAAAACCGCGAAGAAGGAAGTCATCCGCGCAAGGTGTTCTCCAGGCATCAAAAGCACAGTCCAAATCGTTGCCGCCAAGCTCGGCCTTGATGAGAGCGACATCGTGCGGATCGCGGTTGTAACTTGGTTGAAAAATCAAACCCAAGCCTCATGAAAGATGCCGTCTTAAGAGCACGCGTTGAGAGCGACCTTATTCGCCGAGTGGAGAGCCTAGCCAAGTCAAAAGGCACCACTGTTGCTTCTATCGTGCGTGAGTCCTTACTGCGTTATCTGAAGGCCCAAGCGAAAGAAGAAAAGCCCTCAGAAGAGCCAAAGCCATTAACAGCCGAGGAAACCATTTCGCGCCTTATGGAGCAAGCAATAAAGATATTGGACAAAGCCTCCAAACTCCAAGCTCCAATCGAGAGCCCAGCCAGCACCGCCAAAGCCCCCGCCAAGCCCTCTGCTAAAAGGACGGCATGAGCCAACTACCGAAAAACGTCATCCCTTTTCCCATCAACTAGCCACTCCTCTCATGCTCAAAATACCCAAAAAAGTCAGTGAACGTTTTGCCGATCAACTCAAGGCCTTCCAAACCGTCGCCATCAGCCACAAGGCCCGCGATGTCTCCGAGGCCGACACCGTCACGCTGGTTAAAGACATCCTCGCCTACATGTTCGGCTTCGACAAATATGCCGAGCTGACCAGTGAGCAGCAGATCAAGGGCACCTACTGCGACCTCGCTGTAAAGATCAACGACCGCATCCGCTACCTCATCGAAGTCAAGGCCGCTGGCATCGCCCTCAACGACTCGCACTTGCGCCAGGCCATCGCCTATGGTTCCACCCAAGGTATTGAATGGATCGTCCTCACCAACGGCCTGCAATGGCGGCTCTACCGCATTATCTTCGGCCAGCCCGTTGAAACCGAAGAGGTCGCAGCCTTCGACATCACCACCATTAATCTGCGCAGTGAGGACGATCAGCGTCGCATCTTCCTCCTCTGCCGCGAAGGCATCACCAGCGACGCGATGGACATCTTCCACCAGCACTCTCAGCTCCTCAATCGCTTCACCGTCGCCCAGGTGCTGCTCAATGATTCCGTGCTCGCCGTTGTTCGGCGCGAGCTGCGCAGATACTTCCCCGAGTTGAAGGTCGAGACCGATCAAATCGCCGACCTTCTGAAGAATGACATCCTCAAGCGCGAAGTCATCGAAGGCGACAAGGTCAATGAAGCC
>JANOAR010000229.1:0-33167 GCA_031411235.1 Verrucomicrobiota bacterium
TGCGGAGCCTTGATCGGGCACTGCCGCTGGCGCAGCTTTGGCAGGCGCTGGCGCTTTATTTTCAGAAGCAGGAGCAAGCACAGGCTGTGGCGCAGAGGCCACAGGAAGATTTAGCCCGAGGTTATATTCGGGCTCTGGCACCGCTTGCAAAGAAGCATCCATGACCAACTCCAGCTTCACGGGCTGGCCGAGTAATTCTGCGAGTGTGGCCAGTAAATATTTCTGGGTCGTCTCGCGCTGCAAGCTCTCGCGCGAGTGCGTCTCGGACATGGGGAAGCCCACTTTGACCACGCCTTTTGCGAAGCCAAGCTGCGTACCACTCCGCACCCAGTGAGCGAGGAGCGGGCGCTGCATGCTCACCAACGGGATGATCGCAGCCCAGGCCTTGCTGCCATCCAATGCTGGCGCAGCGGACTTCGCAGGCTTGTCATTCCACGGCGGCGCATCTTCATCGCCAAGGGCAAACGCAGGAGCTGGGGTCGCCTCTCGACGAGGCACTGGAGTGGCCACATCGCCGATTAGGTCGGATAGAGTTCGCGGTGCAACATACTGTATAGGCTCGCTGACCACGGGCTCTGGCGGATTCTCACGCATCCGTGTGGCAGGTGGTTCAGGGACTTTCTCCACAGCGATAGACGCAGGTTGCGGAGCGGCAGCGGGCACTACCACAGCCACCGCTTTTGCCACGACTTCTTCACTCTCTCTGGCCTTCGGAACTTCTGGAGCGCTAATGGTTACAACCTGCCGAGCAGTCACAGGAGTGCTCGGTGGCGCAGCGACGACGGTCGCACGCAGCTCTTGCACGGCAGCAGCAGCCTCAGCCTGTGTGCCGCCCGCTTTATCAAGCGCTACAATGACATCGCTCAGACTCACCTCGCCCATGCTGGCCACCGCTTGGATGATACCCAGATCAAAATGCAGGCGCTTATTGCTCGCCCAGCGCATCCGTGCATCGACCTCGGCGAGGCCATCGACAATACGCAGCATCTGCTCGGTCGTGCCCATGGTCGCCTGTTGCGCCACCATCGCTGCGATCTCAGGAGAAAGGTCTTCCGAGATAGCCTCGGGGTCAGTCTGGTGAACCAGCAAAGTACGGAAGTGCTGGATCAGATCGCCGAGCATCCGAGCAACATCTTTGCCCGCCTCGCTCTGCTCATTGACCACATGCAGCGCACTCACCGTGTCGCGGCCCAGGATGCCCTGGGCGAGGTTGGCCACAGCTTCCTGCGGAGTGAAGCCGAAGACATCGAGCACATCGCTTTCGATGATCGTATTGCCACAGAAGGCAACAAGTTGATCCATCATCGACTGGGCATCGCGCATCCCACCATCGGCACCTTTGGCAATGGCGTAGGCGGCTTTTTCCTCCAGCGCCACGCCTTCCAACTCAGCGATGTGGAGCAAATGATTGGCGATGGTGGTATCCGAGATACGGCGCAAATCGAAGCGCTGACAACGGCTGATGATGGTCGGCAGAATCTTGTTCGCCTCGGTAGTGGCGAAGATGAACTTCACATGCTCAGGCGGCTCTTCCAGGGTCTTCAGCAGCGCATTAAAAGCCGCCGTGGAGAGCATGTGGACTTCGTCGATATAGTAGATTTTGAAACGACTGTGCGCAGGTGCGAACTTCACGTTCTCGCGCAGCTCGCGCACTTGATCAACGCCATTGTTACTCGCGCCGTCGATCTCCACGACATCCATACTGCGTCCTTCGGCGATCTCGATGCAAGCGATGCTGTTGGGATCGAAGTCCACCGTGGGGCCTTCGGGGCAATTTAGAGCCTTGGCAAAAATGCGCGCCGTCGATGTTTTGCCAGTGCCGCGTGGCCCGACAAAGAGGTAGGCATGGGCCAAGCGATTCTGCGCGATGGCGTTGCGCAAGGTGCGCACCACATGATCCTGCCCAAGCACATCGGCGAAGGTTTTAGGGCGATATTTTCTGGCAAAGACTTGGTAGCTCACGAGCGCATCCTAAACACCGATGGCGAGGTGGAGCGAATGGATTTTTCACCCGCCCTTATTCCATATTTTACGGTGCGTCGAGAGATGCCCTTCACGCGGCTTGCGTCGCCTGCCTTGCCGCGTAACGATGCCGCCCTACCATGCCTGCCGTCCACGCCCCCGACCTTCGCCAAGACATCCTGCGCCTGAAGCGCGAACGCAACGCTGTGATCCTCGCGCACAATTACCAATCGCGCGAGATTCAAGAAATCGCCGACTACGTGGGCGACTCCCTCGGCTTGGCCTATCACGCCAAGGAAACGACAGCCGATGTCATCGCCTTTTGCGGCGTCCACTTCATGGCAGAGACGGCGAAAATCGTGAACCCCGAAAAAATCGTGGTGCTGCCCGATGCCAATGCAGGCTGCTCGCTGGAGCAGAGCTGCCCTGGGCCACAGCTTGAGGCTTTTCTCAACGCTATTGCCGACAAGCACTACTACGTCATCGCCTACATAAACTGTAGCGCCCTTTTGAAGGCGCTCAGCGACTGCATCTGCACCAGTGGCAATGCGGTAAAAATCGTCAACGCAGCGCCAGCCAATAGGCCCATTCTTTTCGTGCCCGATCAAAATCTCGGCGCATGGGTGATGGAGCAGACGGGCCGTAAAATGGATCTGTGGAAGGGCGCGTGTTACGTGCATGTGGAGTTCACCCGCGACAGCATCAACAAAATCAAAGCCGAGCATCCGCAAGCCAAAGTCGTGGCACACCCCGAGTGTACCTACGCCGTGCGAATGCTCGCTGATGAGGTGTGCTCGACCGAGAAAATGGTGAGCTACTGCAAAGCCTCAACAGCGGACACCTTCATCATCGTCACGGAGTCGGGCATGTTGCACCGCCTAGAGCGCGAGGTGCCCAGCAAGCGCTTCATCGCTGGCCCCACGGGCCATTGCTTGTGCGCCGACTGCCGCTACATGAAGCTGAATACGCTACAAAAACTGCACGATTGCCTCGAAACACTATCGCCACAGGTGACCATGCCCGAAGCCATTCGCCAGCGCGCGGAGAAACCGATTCAGCGAATGCTGGAGCTAAGCCGGTAACAACGGCAAGCGTTGCGACTCAGCAACAGGAACACTTGCGGCGTTTTTTCAATTTTTGGGCTCGTGAACCGAGTGCCCAGGTTACACCGTGAACAGCATAAATATCAGATATTGATGAACCTCGGTGGCACCGAGACTGACTAACTCAGCAATACTCGATGCTATGAAACTAGAGCCCACGGTTCATTCGATCATCGACACCTCAAAGATGTCGGCTGGCCAGCGAGCGGCGCTGGAAATGACAGAGGCTGCTCGTGATGAGCGGCGCAATACGGGCTTCGCAGCCTCGCTCTTTTTTGGCGAACCTGACTTTGCGAAGTTGCTCCCCTTCCCCAAACAAAGCCTGGAGGACAAAGACCAGGGCGATGCCTTCCTCTTGCGACTGCAACGCGTCCTCGATGAACACGCCGATCCCGATGCCATCGACCGCGAGGGCGAGATACCCGATGCCTTGCTCGACGCCCTTGCTCGCATCGGTGCCTTTGGGATCAAGATACCCGTCAAATATGGTGGCCTGGGCCTATCGCAAACGAACTACTCACGCGCCGCAATGAAGCTCGGCGGAATCTGTGGCAACCTCACTGCCATGATTTCGGCGCACCAATCCATCGGTGTGCCTCAGCCCCTGCTTGCCTTTGGCACCGAGGAACAAAAACAAATGTTCCTGCCGCGTTGCGCACGCGGTGAGATTTCTGCCTTTGCTCTCACTGAAGCCAATGTCGGCAGCGATCCCGCTCGCATGACCACCACAGCCGTGCCAGCCCCCGATGGCGAGCATTTCATCCTCAATGGCGAAAAACTCTGGTGTACCAACGGCACACGCGCCGCCCTCATCGTCGTGATGGCCAAGACTCCCACAGCTAAGAATCCTAACGCGACGACCACTTTCATCGTAGAAAACGACAGACCTGGGGTCGAAGTCGTGCGCCGCTGCCACTTCATGGGCCTACGCGCACTCTACAATGGAGTGCTGCGTTTCACCGACGTGATGGTGCCTCGCAGCCACATCATTGGCGGCGAAGGCAAGGGATTAAAAGTCGCCCTGACGACTCTAAACACAGGCCGTATCACGCTGCCTGCCGCCTGTGCAGGCCTCGCCAAGCGTTGTCTTGAAATCAGCCTACGCTGGGCCAAGGGACGTGTGCAGTGGGGCCAAGCCATCGGCAAACATGGTGCCATCGCCGACAAACTCGCCCGCATGGCCGCGCACAGCTTTGCCATGGAATCACTGGTGTACTACATCTCTGCCCAGGTTGATAAAGACAAACAAGCCGATGTGCGGCTAGAAGCCGCCATCGGCAAGCTATGGGGCACCGAGCGGGCCTGGGAAATGATCGACGACACCATGCAAATGCGCGGTGGTCGTGGCTTTGAAACCGCCGCCTCACTCGAAGCCCGAGGCGAACGCCCGGAACCCGTGGAGAGACTCTTCCGCGACTCGCGCATCAACACGGTCTTTGAAGGCAGCAGCGAAATCATGCGCCTTTTCATCGCCCGCGAAGCGCTAGACCCTCATCTCAAAATCGGAGCCGATGCCGTCAATGCCTCACTACCCGCCAAGCAACGAGTCAAAGCCGCGCTTCATGCCGCCAAGTTTTATCTGGTGTGGCTCCCCGTGAAATTTGTGCCCCGCAACATCAAGGGAGCCAGCGACCTGCATCCCGACCTCGCCAACGAGATGCTGAGTGTCGAGCGCCTGAGCCGGAAGCTGGCTCGCAGGCTTTTTTTCACAATGGCCATCAACGGCCCCGCACTGGAGAAAAAACAGGTGCTCTTGGGCCGCTTCGTGGACATTGGAGCTGAGCTATTTGTGCTCGCCACCACCATCGCCTACGCGCAAAGCAAAATCACCGAGGCGGATATGCCAAGCGCTCAAGTCGAGCACACGCTCGCGCTGGTGAGATACTTCGGCGAGCTAACACGGCAAAAGGTTGGCGAGCTATTCCGCAGCATCGCAAGTAATGCGGATAGCGAAGGTTACGCATTAGCAAAAGCGATGGTGGAAACGTAATTGGCGACTAAAATGGCTGGGAAAACAACAGCGCTTCGCTGAGTTCACGATGGCCAATAGTCACCTGGTCTGACTGGAAGTATTTGAGAACGACATGGCGAAAATGCGACTCACGGTTCTGCATTTTTGTTAGCTCAGTATCAACGACTACCGCTGCCCGGCGCAGATGTACGTCGGCCTCATAGAACTGTGTGCAAGCAGCATACAGAATGGCTAAATTGAAATGCGCATCTGCCGATTCCTGCAAGCCAAGCAGGCTCGACTCGCCCAACACACGCAAGGTAGTACGGTAGGCGCGAATCGCATCATTGGGGCGGTTATTTTGCGCATGGATAAAACCCAACATGTTCCATAGCGCCGCATGGTTCACTCCCTAGCCACCAATGATCTCCCACATCTCCAGCGCGGTACGGCAGATAGATTCAGCAGTGAGGAAGTCACCCAGTTTGATCAGTGAGCTTGCTGCACACACTTTAGCTTCCAATTTGCGCCTAGAGGGACTGATCGAGTTTTTCTCCAACTCCTGCTGCACCATCAGAAAAGATTGCGCGGCTGCCGCATGATCCAGCATATCGGCAGAGGCGAGGCCACGCCCCATCAAGGACGCAGCAAGCTGAAGGCACTCCACCTCGGGCGGCAGATGCGCTAAGGCTAAGTCAAACATATTTACCGCTTCGATAGATTTGGCGCTGTTACGGTAGAGCAATCCCAACTGGTGAAAAAGCGGCGCAAGGAAAGGAGAAAGTGGCGGGATTTTTGCACTCTGCCTTTCAATATAATTGACCGCCGAAATAAGCTGATTCTCAGCCTGATCAAGGCAGTTCAAATGCATGAGAAGGGATGCCAGTGAGCACACCACTTGGCAACGGCAAGCCAGCCCATCATGGCTCATCTCATCGTCTATGATGAGCGTCAACGCACGCTTATAAAGGCACTCAGCCTCAGCAAAATTAGCCACAGATAGGGCTTCAGTGGCTTCCGCACACAATGACTTAAAGCCCGGCATCCAATCGGGAATGGAAGTCGCCTGTCTCTTTTTAACTGTGAATAAGTCTGTGAAGAACCCCAACTCGCATGCTCCTGAGTCTGGGACGCGGCGAGACCTTCAGCCGTTCCTCTGCCCTTGCCTCCGTATGATCGGGTTTGCCTATTCCAGTCCAATGGCCAGCTCGAGTTACTTTCCGCATCCCCGATTTGATCATTGGGTAAATTTATTACCTCACCTGAAGCCTTGGCTGTCTTGCCGCCTAATTCTATCATACCTTGTCTCCTTAAATTTTCGTGAATGGAGACTTAAAGCCCGATGAAATACTGACAATATAAAGTAGCAAAAAAGTGAAAACCGAACTGTTCAAAAGAGCGGTGTTCACTCCCGAGACATGGTAAATATGCCGGAGTTTTGCAAACACCTCCATCTTGATTCCAATGGAATAAACGACAGGTTCACGGCGTCTGACACTTGCTAATCCTCAACCCACAACCCTATAAAAACATGAAGAAGTTATTTCTCACCCTCGTCGCCGCTGCGCTTGCGCTGCCAATACTCGCTGGAGACTTCCCCAAGGGCAGTCCTAAATTTGAGCACAGCCTCAAGTCCGCAACCGCTGCTGCTGCTAAAAGCGGCAAACCCATTGTCGTCGTCTTCTCAGCCAGCTGGTGTGGCCCATGCCAAGTGATGAAAAAGGATGTGTATCCGAGCGCCGATGTCGCTGCATTGCACGATAAATTTGAATGGGCCTACCTGGATGTTGATGAAGAAAAAAATGAGAAGGCCAGCAAGGAGTTCGGAGTATCGGGCATTCCCCACATTCAGTTCCTCGACAAGGCAGGAAAGTCCCTCGGCAATCAAGTAGGCAGTACCTCACCTGGTGACTTCGCCTCCACGCTGAAGTCCATTCTGAAGAAAGCTGGCAGTTCCTAGTTTTTCATCGCCTTCGTTTCATCGAAGTCGCTCTGAGCGCTGCTCCCTGCAAAGGGGACAGCGCTCTTTTTTGTCTGCGCTTCAGCGCCTGTTGAAAGCGACACAGTCCGAGTAGCACACCGACGCCCCGCCAAACAAATCCAGTGCGCTGCCGATGGTTACATCAATTCGCCCAGCACTGGCTTGATCCACCAACCGTAGATCATCAAGGCTACGCGCACCGCCAGCATAGGTGATGGGCCGTTTGCCCCAGTCACCCAAATAACGCACCAAGGGCTCGTCGATGCCCTCACATTTGCCCTCCACATCGACCGCATGGATGAGGAACTCAGCGCAATGCGCAGCGAGGAAATCCAGCGTCGCATGATCCACGGCCAAGTCAGTTGCAGTCTGCCAGCGATTCATCGCTACAATCCAGGCGAACTCGGTGCCTCGGGCGACAGCTCGGCAACTCAGGTCGAGCACCAGCTTTTCTCTACCTGTCTCGGCCACCAGTCTGGCTAGGCGCTCCTCGCGAAAATGACCGTCGGCATCGAAACAATAGCTGGTCACGATCACATGACTGGCCCCTGCGGCGAGGTAGCTGGCGGCATTATCCGGCGTCACGCCACCGCCTAATTGCAGACCACCGGGATACGCCGCCAGAGCCGAGAGAGCAGCCGCTTCATTCCCCTGCCCCAGTTTGATCACATGCCCCCCCATGAGCGCATCGCGAGCGTACAACTGCGCGTAATAGGCGGCGTCATGCTCGCTGACAAAGTTCTCACGAGGAGCCTCGCCCGTGGCAACTAATGTGCTACCGACTATCTGCTTCACACGTCCATCGTGAAGGTCTATGCAGGGTCGAAAACGAGTCATTGGGGGAGAAGTATGAGCCATGAGATAGTCGCAAGAGGCGCAAGCGGTAAGCCAGCAACGGAGCGCAGCCTTCAAGAAAAATACGCAGCTAGGCAACTGCTATTCACAGATCACTTCTGCGCCGACTGCCACAATCTATGCCCCCACTCGTTATTCCAGGCTTTTCCATCGCTCAGCCTTGCTTACGCGAGGCTTCACGCCAAAGTTTATACGAGCCCCAAGGGGACATGATGGCATGATGGATTTTTTGCAAAGACATTGGCGTGACGGGATTGAGGTAATCATCCTGTCAGCGATCGCGTACCATGGTTACCACTTCTTCCGCGCCACCCGAGGCGCACGCATCCTCACGGGTTTGCTGGTGGTGCTACTCAGTCTCACGCTGATCTCACAGTTCTTGGAGTTGAGCGTCATCAACTGGCTGCTGCAACGCTTGTCGGTCTTTTTGGCGGTGGGGCTTGTGGTTATTTTTCAGCCAGAGATTCGCCGTGTGCTGGCAGAGCTGGGAAGCCAGCGTTTGTTCCTTTTTAATCGCACCGCCGAGGCTTCGCTCGACATGCTCATCGAAGCGATGACGGAGATGTCACACAAGCGCATGGGGGCATTGATCGCGATCAAGCGGGGCATCGACCTCACGCCATTCGCTGAAACGGGAGTCGAGTTGGATGCTGCCATTTCTAGCGAATTGTTGATCACCATATTCCACCCCAAAACAGCGCTGCATGATGGCGGTGCCATCGTGGACTCCGACCGACTCATGGCTGCTGGCTGTGTGTTTCCGGTAAGCCAGCGCGAGGTCAAAAATCGAGCGCTCGGCCTGCGCCACCGGGCGGCGATGGGGGTGACTGAAGAGACGGACACCATCGCTCTCGTGGTCTCTGAGGAAAGTGGTGCCCTGTCACTTTGTTTTAAAGGTATCCTGGAGCATGATCTGGAGCCCGATGCCTTGCGCCAAAGGGTACAGCATATTCTCACCTTTGGTGATTCGGAGGAGAAATCGGCAGGTATAACGGCTGCCGAAACCACAACCAGCCAGCCGACTAACTCACCGTCCATACTTGCTGCTTTTGCATCAGCTTTCTCTGCTCAGCACCTGCGGGCGCTGGTCAGCCGCCACTGGCGCGAAAAGCTCCTGGCCATCGTCGTGGGTTTTTTGTTTTGGCACATGATCAAGGCGCAATTCACACGATTGCCAGGCATCCCCAACACGCTCATTGAAGAACACCGTCTGCAACGCTCAACTGAGTTTTAAAGCTTGGCTCAAGGCTGCCCACAACGCCTGTAATTCCTTGCCCCTATGCGAGTCCTGATCGTTGAAGATGAACGCAAGATGGCTTCCTTTCTTGAAAAAGGGTTGAAGGAGCATGGCTTGCTGCCAGAGGTCTGCTACGAAGGTGATGTGGCTCTGGAGCGCATCCTGGAGTCTGGCTTCGATGCTGTGATACTCGATGTGATGCTGCCCGGACTTGATGGGCTGAGTATCGTCCGCCGGATGCGCCAGCAATCCAATACGACCCCAGTGCTGATGCTTTCAGCGCGAGGACAAGTCGATGAACGAGTAGAGGGCTTGGAGGCTGGAGCCGATGACTACATGGCGAAGCCCTTCGCCATCAAAGAAGTCGCGGCGCGGGTGAAAGCGCTGCACCGTCGCGGCAGTGAGTCGCGGGCGCAGGTGCTGAAGGTCGCGGATCTAGCGCTCGACTTGGTGAAACATGAAGTGAAACGCGCGGGAAAGACCATCGACCTCTCAGCGCGCGAACTGCGGATGGTGGAAGTGCTGCTGCGCAACGCTCGCCGCGTTTGTGGTCGTATTTACCTGTTGGAGCAAGTGTGGGACTATAACTTTGATCCTGGGTCTAATCTTGTTGATGTCTATATGATGCGCCTGAGGCAAAAAATCGACCAAGGCCACGAGTTAAAGCCGCTGCACACGGTGCGTGGCACTGGCTACATGCTGAGCGATGCCAAGACATGAAAATCGCAACGCGGCTCATCCTCGGTACCGCAGCACTGCTGCTCATCGCATTGCTACTGACGGTGTGGCTGGCGGTTCGCGAACTCACGGGGCAAGCGCTGCCCCAGGGGCTCAAAAACGCCGTGCTGGAGGCCGAGGTACGCTGGCAGCTTGGCATGATTTTATTTCGCGTCGGTGCGCCTCTTTTTGCCGCCACGCTAGCGCTCTATATATGGGCGAGACACCTGATGCGACCTGTGGGAAAGCTGGCCAGCGCCGCCCGCAGACTCAGTGCCGAGCGCCTGCACGAGCGACTCCCTATCTCGGGCCGTGGTGATGAATTTGATGAGTTAACCACGGTCTTCAATGAGATGACGGCGCGTTTGGAGCAGTCTTTTGAACAAGTGCGCGAGTTCACGCTGAATGCTTCTCATGAGTTGAAGACGCCGCTGACCATCATGCGAGCTGATGTGGAAGGCATGATGGATGACGCGCACTTCAGCGAGCCACAGCGTGCGGTGCTTTATGCCCATGTGGATGAAATTGACCGAATGGCACGGCTCGTTGATTCGCTAAGCTTTCTGACCAAAGCCGATGCGCAGATGATCCCTCTTGCTCTCGAAAATGTATCTCTGGACGAATTAGTGCGAGAGGCTGCGGAGGATGCCGAGGTGCTTGCTGCGGCGCATCATGTCACAGCTCAACTTGGTGAATGCGCCCCCACGCAGGTGCTCGGGGATCGCCATCGCTTGCGCCAAGTGCTGCTCATTCTCTGTGATAATGGCGTGAAGTATAACCGGCGAGATGGCACTGGGCGCATCGCCTTGTCGCTCCTACGACAAGATAACGAAGCCGTGCTGACCGTGATCAACACCGGGCCAACGCTCGATCCCGATGAACAACTGAAGGTGTTTGACCGCTTCTACCGAGGCTCATCCGAGCAGAGCCGCTGCATCGAAGGAAGCGGCCTGGGGCTCAGCATCGTCCAGTGGCTCGTGCAGCAGCATGGCGGCAAGATCGCCTGCAGCTCATGCGATGGTGAGACACGATTCATCATCAAACTGAAGGTGCTAGCCTAAGGCTGAAAATGGAAACGCCGCCTAAAGCAACAGGCTCGGGGCGGCGCTTCGACAACAACGGGTAAACAATGAAGAACCAAAAGAGTCGGTGTGATACCGGGCTCGCTTGATGATGTGTCAATGATGGTTCAGGCAGATGAAGTCACCCTGACGGAATGATGACAAAACGTTCATCTTCATTTTTCCTCACGCGCAATCCCCTCCACCGCAGCCACGACCATACGGGTCGAGATCAACTCCATCGGCTGCCCTTTTACCTTGGGCTGGAAGTCGGACGAGGCAACCGCCTGACCTGCGACGATTACGATCGCATGTCTATGCCGAGGCCGCCAGTGAAAGGGATTGGTGGGGCCATAGAGCACGATTTGAGGCTTCTCCAGCATCGCGGCGAGATGCATCGCCATGCTGTCCACGCCGATGGCCAAGGCACCACCTGCGATGACTTGCGCTGTCTCCACAAGTGACAATTGGCCTGTGAGATCGAGCACCTGCGACACGGCATCTACAGCTCGGGTGATGCGCAAGCCTCCCTGCCCCAGCAGCCCACGCAGGGTATCAAGATGCGTGCGTTCCAAACCTGCGTTGGTGCCAGTGAGCACCACGTTCATGCCTCTTGCATGAATGAGATGGGCGATCATCTCGGCCCAGCGCTCGGCAGGCCAGAACTTCTCCTCCCGCGCCGTGCCGATGTGAATCACGGCATACCTCCCCAATTCATTAATTTTTGAGACCGAATCCACCAGCGTTGAGGGAATGGCAAAGACATCGGATTCCGGCATTCCAATATTGCCACTCACCAGCGCGAGATGAAAATCTACCGTGTGAAGGTCGCGAACCGAGGCGTCACAAAGCGATGTGTAAGCTCTCATGCGCCAGCCATCGCTGGCGAACTTGGCATAACCCAAACTCTCACGCGCTCGCGAAAGCCAGGCCATCAGCGCTGAGCGATCGGTGCCAGTGAAATCGTAGCAAACGTCCCATTCGCCGAACAACAGCGATGCCCAAACCGCAGCATTCAAGCTAGCGCTGCGATAGGACAGCACACGATCCAATCCCGGCATACAAGCCGCAAGCTCGGCCACAGAATCGGGCACAATGCCCACGATCTCGGCTTGCGGATGTGCGGCCCGCAATGCAGCCACCGCAGGTGCCGTGAGGATGAAATCGCCGATACGCTTGAGCTGTAACAGCAGGAGGCGCTGGGGCTTTATAGACAAGGGATGGTGAGTGGTGAAAGCGGCTGGCACGGGCAAAGAAGCGCGTGTTATCGACGCGGATGGCGCGGTGGGCAAGATGGGAGCCACCGCTCTTTTGGTGCGATGCAAGGGCGAGCTACGGATCCACATCACTCGACATCAACTCGGCCAACGCTGCAGCGGCACGGGCGGTGAAGGCTCCTGGTAGATGCTTTAGAGCACGCCCGTCGATGTGGCTGACGGGCATAACATCGCGGGTGCTAGAGGTAATAAAAGCCTCCTCGCAGGCGGTGAAGTCAGCCATCGCGATGGGTATCTCTTGAATCACTAGTCCGCGTGCACCACAGGCTTCCAGCACCAGGGCTCGGGTGATACCAGGGAGGCAGCCCGAGTCGAGCGAAGGCGTGGTGAGCACCCCATCGATCACGAGAAAAACATTGCTGCCCGTGCCTTCGCAGAGCAGGCCACGCGTGTTGGGGAAAATCGCTTCGCCCGCGCTGTGGGCCTTGGCGTAGGCGAGGGCACGGACGTTTTCGCCATAGGACGTGGTCTTGAATCCAGCGAGGGCTCCCGTTTCATTGCGCGTCCACGGCACAGTGACGACGGCTGTGCTCGGTGGCCAAGCAGGGACGGCCACGGCCACGGCGGTCATTGTCGGCATGGACTCGCCCTTGTCCGAACCCATCGGCCCATCGCCACTAGAAATGGTGAAGCGCAGCCGAGCGTCGCTGTGTCCCGTTGCACGCATGACGGCGAGCAGCGCGTCGCGGAAGATCAAGAGTGTGGGCGGCTCAATGCCAAGGGCAGCGCAGGAATCAACCAGCCTCTCGTGGTGCCGCCGCAGGGCAAACGGCACTCCGGCACGGGCGACGAGCGTCTCGAAAGCACCATCGCCCACCAGCCAACCATGATCAAAAGGCGATAGACGTGCGACGGCAGAGGGCAAGACATGGCCGTTGATCCAGAGGTGCGAAGGCATTGCTGACATGCTTGTCATTTCGCCCTGAGTGGGGCGGCATGGCAAGGGAAGGTTTTGCCCAAGAACACGCAGCCTTCGATGCAGCGTTAGCCGTCGCTCATCAGCATCAACGGCGCGTTCATCGCGGTAGTGGGCGCGGTCTCACTTCCGGCATTTGCCTGGGTGCCCTGGCGGGCCTTGATGTCCTGCACCATGCGGCGAACATGCGGGTAGACGATGCGGTCGCTCATGATTTCCAAGCTGTCATCGTAGGAGCCCCAGCGCACCACTTCGATATTCAGATTTCGCACGCCCCAGTTGTTCATCATACGCTTCGAGGTGCAGTAAATGTCGATGGTGTTGGAGCCCACCAGAGCGCTGCCGTAGTCATCTACCACGTAAGTCACTTCGGGCTGCCCTTTGATGCGGAACCGAGTGCCTAGAGGGTAGCGCGACCAGTCGGCAGCAGCACTGCGCACGGCTCCAAATTTGAGGGAAGTGCCCACCGCATTCAGTTTGCCGTAGCACAGATGATCGGACTCGGAATGGCAGTAGGCGGTGGTGCGCACCGCGAGATTATCACCCAGTTTAGCAAGGGTTGGCGCTGCCTGGGGACGGAGGACAAAGCTCAGTCCTCGGAGTTGTTTCGGATTGAATGGGTCGTCTAAGTCCAGCGCTTGGCGGACTTCGTAGCGTTTCCCGACTTGTAGAGCCCTGGAACTAGAGTTGCCCAAATGGCTGAGTGAACAAGAGCCAAGCGGGAGAAACGATACCGCTAAAAGCCATAAACGGAGTTTGTGATTATTCATAAAGCGCTCGATTTTCATCCAAAATAGGGAAATACGAGACGCTTGGCAATATAAAAACAATATTAACCGTAATTTAAATATTAATGATATTCAATGAGTTGTAAGTTTTAAAACCTGAGTTCCTGCTTGTGAACAGCAGAACTAGATAAGGTTCAATTGCCCCATCAAGTGCGAACCCGCTTCGTCCAGCGCACTCACAGGAGCGGGCCAGTTTACGCCCATGACACGCAAGACGTTCTGGCTTTTGCGCTCGGCCTCGCGTTCTGCAAACCGAATTTCCTCGGTCATATTGAGGTCGGGCCGCAAATCCTTTTCCATCATCACGCCAGTCAAAAATTGATCTAACCGCCTGCCTATTTCCAGCACTTCGCCAGCCGTTGCCATCGCACGATAGAGACGACGCACACCTGACATATTTCGAGCGAGGACGAGCTGAGTGGCAACTTCCAGCATACGCTGGCGGAAAACTTCGTCGCCCTGCTTGGCCGTGTAGGGGATCTCGGAATGCAGCTTTTGAAAGGAAGCCATCGTCCATGGCTTGCAGGACATATCGTAGGGCGGTTCATCGAGTTTGTTGTCGAGCAACCAGCGCGGATTCACTGCACTACGAGAGGAAATCTCCCCCGCAAGCTGGGACGAGAGCCGCAGTCGCCCCAGTTCTAAGCTCTGGACACAGGCGGTGGAGCGACGCAGCAAGCGAGCGAACTGAGCCTGATTCAGACTCAAAGCGAGACGCAAACGTGCGATATTGGTGCGAACTTGAGAGGGGCGGGCCATGGCGAAAGTTGATTTGTATGCGCATACAATTAACAAGTGTTACAGAAAACCGCAACTTGTAAGTTCAACTGCGACACAAGCTGAACTTCGCGACAGATAAAATTCGTATCAGGACGACGGCATTGAGCAAGCCAATTCCCATGTAACTGGCGAAGGGCGTCACCCACGCGCTGCCAACGACAGCTCAATGATCCTCGCACACAGCTCAGGGAACTCGATGCCCACGGCCTTCGCAGCCTTGGGCAGCAGGCTGCTGCTGGTCATGCCTGGGATGGTGTTCAACTCCAGCACAAAGGGGGCGTTGTCGCGCTCGCGCAGCATCACATCCACGCGGCCATACACGGCATCGCCCACGCTCTTGTAGGCGGCATAAGCAGCATCTTGGATGCGTTTTGTTGTCTCCGCATCGAAGGGCGCGGGGCAGTGATAAAGGGTGAGCGGCGGGGCATCGGCGGGGCGCTGCTGCATCCACGGGTACTTGTTTGAGATGTCGTAGAAGCCGCTCACGGGCTCAATGTGGATGACGGGCAGCACCTGATCGCCGAGCATTCCAATGGTCAGCTCTTTGCCCTCGATAAACTCTTCGATGAGCGTGGTGCCGCCAAATTTCTTGGCGTCTTCAATGGCGGCATCAAACTCAGCCTGCGTGTGGCAGATATGCACGCCGACGCTGCTGCCCTCGCGTGGCGGCTTCACTACGACAGGCAGATCAATCGCAAGCGTTTCGCTGCCATCCAGCCGCATCTCCTGCGAGCGCGGCGTGGGCGCTCCAACCGCGATGAAGCACGCTTTAGTTTGCAGCTTGTCGAAGGCGGTGCGGCTGATTTCGACATCAGCACCCGTGTAGGGAATGCCGCGCGCTTCGAGGATGGCCTGGATTTGCCCATCTTCGCCGAAGGTGCCGTGAATGAGATTCATCGCGATGAGCGCGTCGGCAGGCACTTCAAAATCAGGGCCTGTCACATCGACTTCAACGACATTCGCGCCGAGCGAACGTAGGGCTTCGGAGACGGACTCAGCGGTTTTCAGCGAGACAAGGCGCTCAGCGCCCGGGCCGCCTTTGAGGACGGCGATGGTTTTGTTTTGGAGGGAGATCATGGGGGGAAGGAATGACGAATGTAGAATGTAGAATGAGTCTTAACAGCTTTGCTAGCAGCTCACCCGTCGTAGGTTAGCGTGATGTCGGCGGCGCAACGATGCTGATGGTAACGTTGCGGCGCATTGCTCTGTGGCCCTACGCCAAAGGCGTTTCAGACAATAGCCCAGGGTTGCCCAGACGAGCCTCAGGCGAGTTTGGGCTACCCTGGGTTGTATCGCCGACGATAGGCCATCTTCAGCGAGCAACCCCAACGTGGGTTGCAGCCGCTGAGTCCAGGACGCTGCCTTGCCACCGGTGTAGAGGCTGGAACCCCGTTGGGGTTCGCCCTTTATTTTATGAGGTCTTGGTGCTGCCCACCCAGGGTAGCCCCAGCTCGCTTTCAGCTCGCTAGGGCAACCCTGGGCTATTGTCTGAAACGCCTTTGGCGTAATGCGTAGCAAGACGCTGCTGCCTTTGGCGAATAGCACGAAGAATGCCTGAAACGCCGTTGGTTTAAGGCATGCCCATCCCGTGAGCGTCAACGACAGCGGTTCAACCCTGGCCTGAAACGCCGTTGGTTTAAGGCATGTCAATCCCCGTTGGGGTAACAAAGGCGAGGGGAGTTGAACCCCTGTCCGAATAACCCTGGTGGGAATCAGGCAGTCACCCGATATTGAGGTCATACGGCTCACAGCCCCATCGCTCCTTCCTCGCCGATCACCTTCACCTCCAGTTCAAGCTGCACGCCACGCTCGCGCATGGCGATCTCTTGAATCTGGGCGATGAGATCGAGCACATCGCGGGCGGTGGCACCACCTTCGTTGATGATGAAGTTGCCATGCACGCCGCTGACCACCGCCTTGCCAACTCGCTTACCTTTGAGGCCGAGATCATCGACGAGCTTGCCTGCGCCGCAGAGTTCGGGGTTCTTGAAAATGCAGCCTGCACTGGCTCCGACGGGCTGGCTGCTTCGACGTTTGTTGCGCGAGGCTTCCAGGCCAGCGTCAATCTGCTCGACGGTCGCGAGGCTGCCTCGCAAGCGAGCGCTGAGGAGATAGCGCTCTTCAAATTCCGGCGCACTGCGGTAGCTGTGCTGGATCTCGGCCAGCGGCTTTTCTTTGACCTGACCATCAGCATCAATGAAGCGCACGCTGACGATTTGATCGAAGGTCTCCGTGGCCATCGCACCTGCGTTCATGCGGATCGCACCGCCGAGGTTGCCTGGGATGCCTTCCATCCATTCAAAGCCGCCGAGGCCAGCGTTGCGCGCGGCACTGGCGATCTTTTTTAACCGCGCACCGACGCCTGCGATGAGGCAGTCGCCCTCGTGCCGCACGTCTTCAAAATCGCCCTTGGCGGGATGAATGACCGCGCCGCGAATGCCGCCATCGCGCACCAATAAATTGGAGCCACGTCCAATAACCCGGATGGGAACAGCGGCACCGCGCAGCAGTCGCACGCACTCGATGAAGGCCGTCTCGGTGCGCGGTTGCACCCAGTACTGCGCAGGCCCGCCGATGCGGAAGGTGGTGTGCAAAGCCATCGGCTCGTAGAGCTTCACCACGCCGCCGCCGTGGGCTTCGACGATGCCGATGAGTTGCTCGGCAATGACCAGATCGCGGGCGATGCAGGTGCCGACTTCATGCACGTTGCCAGCGCCGAGGGTGATGAGCACATCGCCGGGTTGCAACACATTGCCGATGATGTCCCGAGCAATTTTCATGGTCGGTGTACTGCGGCAGTGCGGGCCGCCGTGCGCTCGCACCTCCTCCAGAATCGTCTCGCCTGTGACGCCTGGCAGCGGCTTCTCGCTGGCGGGATAAATGTCGGTGACGAACAACTCCTGCACGTCATCGAAGGCCGCGCCGAACTCTTTCTTCAACAACTGCGTGCGGCTGAAACGATGCGGCTGGAACAGGCACAGCAAGCGCTGTGGATTGAGCGAGCGCGCCGTCGCCAGCGTGGCCTTCACCTCAGTGGGATGATGCCCGTAGTCGTCGATGATCGTGAAGCGCTCGCCCGCATAGCGAATGTCGAAGCGCCGCTTGGCCCCACGGAAGCTGCTCAGCGCGCGTTGGATCGCATCAAACGGCACGCCAACTTTCGATGCCAGCGCGATGGCGGCGAGGGCATTGGAGACATTGTGTTTGCCTGGAATGCCGAGCGTGGCGATGCCGAGAGACCTACCTTTGGCGAAGACCTCGAACTCCGTCTGCGCGGGTCGCGAGGCGATGATGCGTGCGGCGAAGTCATGGTTCTCGCAGTCCCAGCCGTAGCTCACGGCGGTGGGATGAGCCGCGCAGACTTCGGTAGCCACGGGGTCTTCAGCGCAATAAATCCAGTGCCCTGGCGTCTGGCTGAGCAACTGCCGGAAGACGACTTTGATCGCATCAATGTCAGCATAAAAATCGAGGTGCTCGGGCTCGATATTGAGGATGATGGAGTGCTCGGGCGTGAAGTTAACGAGAGTGCCATCGCTCTCATCGCCCTCGGCGACGAACAGCTCGCCTTCGCTGTCCCAGTGGGCATTCGAGCCGAGGATGGGGATCTCCGCACCGACGTAGTGGGAGGGCTTCATGCCTCCCTGGCGAAGGACATGCGCGGTCAAGGCCGAGGTGGTGGTTTTGCCATGCGTGCCTGCGACGACGACGCCTTTTTTTCCAGCCATAATGGCGGCGAGAGCCTCGGCGCGACGCACCAGCGGGATGCCTTGTTTAAAGGCGGCTTCATAGGCCATGTTGCTGGGCTTGATGGCGCTGGAGTAGATGACCATATCGCAGTCTTCGACTTCCTTTTCGCTGTGTGGGCTAAAGAACTGCAAGCCTGCTTTCACCAGTCGGTCGGTCTCCAGCGTGGTCACTTTGTCCGAGCCGCTGACCTTGTGCCCGAGCGCCAGCAGCAGCGACGCGAGCCCACTCATACCGGAGCCTGCCACACCGATGAGGTCGATGCGCATGGGGTGCTTGCTCTCGCGAAGGATACTGAGGACGGGATGGATCATGGGCGGGAAGCCAGCTCTTCGACGATGTTGGCGATGCGCTCCGCCGAGTCTCTGACGGCGATTTTTTTTGCCGCTTCCTTCATGGCTTTCGCGGTTTTTTCATTGGTGAAAACGGCGCGTATGGCTTCGAGCAGCGTGTTGGCATTCAGCGTGTTCTCAGGCATCAATTTAGCGGCTCCAGCCTTGGCGAATATTTCTGCATTCTTGGTCTGGTGGTCGTCCGCAGCGGTGGGGTAAGGGACGAGCAGGCTGGGTTTGCCGAACCAAGCCAACTCGGTCAAAGTCGAGGCACCGGAGCGAGCGATGACGAGATCGGCGACGGCGTAGGCTAGCTCCATGCGATGGCAGAAGGCCATAACTTGGTGCGGCATGTCGGCGTACTTGGCATAGGCATCGCGCACTTCTTGGTAGTCCTGAGGGCCAGCGATGTGGAGAATTTGGTAACCCTCGGCGAAGATGTCTTTCAGCGCGGTGATGACGGCGCGATTGACGCCGCGTGCGCCTTGGCTACCGCCCATGACCAGCAATGTTTTTTTGCCCTTTTGCAGTTCCAGCACATCGTAGGCATCGTCTTCCAGCTTCGCAGCGATGCTTGATCTAACAGGTGTGCCGACGGTGCGGATGTCGGGATTTTTGGGGAAATGCGCTTTACATGCCTCTAGGCCACAGAGCACCACATCGCAGAAGCGTGCGTTGAGTTTATTGGCCTTACCGGGCACCGCGTTGGACTCATGGATGATGGTCTTGCGCAGTTCTTTTCGGCCTGCGACGAGAGGTGCGAGCGAGGTGAAGCCGCCCATCCCAAGCACGACTTTGCTATCATATTTTTGCACTAGGGCACGGCAGTCTTTGAGCCCCTGCCAGAGGCCCTTGGCAAAGCCAATCATCTTGGGCGACCAGGGCTTGGGCATGGCGACGAAGTTCATGCTCTTGAACTCTAAATGGGGGTGTCCCGAGGCAGCAAGGGCGTCGATTTTTTTCTCGCTGATGAGCAGTGTCACTTTGTGACCGCGCTGCTTTAGCACCTCGGCCACGGCGATGCCGGGGTAGAGATGACCACCTGTGCCGCCACAAGCGATCAAGGTGTGAAAGGGTTTGTTCTTGGGTTTAGCCATGAAAAAGGGAGGAGTGGTGGGGAAAAATCTGAGGTCGGTGTTTCAAAGGCACAACAGCGCCCCGGTCAAGTCCTAGCACACTCGAGCTTGTAGAAGCGGATGAATCTGCACGATTAAAAAGTAACAACCAAGGCGGTGGAATTATCGCGGCTGCCCTCGTCCAGGGCGGTCTGGACGAGTCGCTCGCCAAGATTTTCTGCGGGGGAGGGTGAGCGCAGCAACCTCGCTAGGGCATGATCCCAAATGCCGTCGATGATGCCGTCGGAGCAAAAAAGGATTTTATCGCCTGGGGCCAAAGGCACTTGGGAGATCTGCGGATTGATGAACTGATTCCCCGCGCCGAGGGCTTGTGTCAGGATGCTGCGCCGAGGGTGTGTGCGCAGTTCGCGCTCGTTGAGTTTGCCTTCGCGGTAGAGCCAGCCCGCGTGCGAGTGGTCATGGGTGATCTGGCGCAGCTCGCCATTGCTAGGCAGGTGGTAGATGCGGCTGTCGCCGAGGTGGGCGAAGTGCATCGCCCCTGGCATGAACCAGCCCAGACTGAGCGTGGCCCCCATGCCACGGCATTCCTCGTAGCAGCGGCTGTGCAGCGTCATCTCGGCATGGATGGCAAGGTAAAGGGTCGTCAGAGTCGCGGCGATGGTGGCCTCGCTCGCGCGGAAGCTGCGCGGCAACAGGCGCGTGATGGCCTGCGTGGCGATGCGACTGGCGAATTCACCGCTATTCGCGCCGCCCATGCCATCGCTGACGGCAAAGACGTAGTCGGCAGCGACTAGCTCCCCTTCGCCAATTTTGCCGAGGTAGCGGACTTCATGGGCGTCGAAGGTGAGCGCGAGAAAGGCGTCTTCGTTGTTGGGGCGGAAGCGGCCTTTGTTGGTGGAGGCAGACCAAGAAAAAGATGAAGGATAGGGCTCGCGGGAAGCCTTTGTTGGCAGGACATCACTTACTTCTTGGGGCTCATTCATTGTCCTTGGTCGCTCGTTACTCGTTATTGGATAGGATCGTTGCAAACTCAAAATCAATGAGGCAGAAGCGCCCCATGCCAGCGTGATACGTGACGTTGCGTGTGGCTTGGTCATCGTGGCGCACGCCATAGGCTTCGAGTTCGGCAAAGAGTGATTTCATGCGCTCCTCGTTGAGATGTTCGACACGAATGCCAGCGTTGCTGGTGATGATTTTGAGCGTGTCTGGATCACAGTCCAGCAAGCGGGGGACAAAGGGACAATTTCGGGATTCGAGGTAGCGCAGCACGCGCACTTCATTGCCGAAACGCTCGCGTGCGGCATGGCCTTTGAAGGTCTTATAGACCTTGCCATCGAAGCCGATATGGACGGTGGCGCGGACAGTGTCTTTGGCTTCGTGCATGGGTTTTTAGAGTCCTCTGCGGATGATGGCGTCCACGGGGTTCAGGTTATCTGTGAAGACAACACCTTTGCCTGGCCACTGCTCGGCGGACACATACTGGCGGCATATCCTATCCTGCCAGCTACCGGGCACGTAGGCGCGGTCGGCAAAGAGTGGCTTCCAGTCTTCTTTGCTGGCGAGCAGCATGACGTTTTGCGCCTCGTCGTGCCGCCCCCCGACGGCGAAAATTTCGACGTGAGGGAAGACTTGTTGCAGCGTGGTGATCATGCCTGCGAGCAGTTCGGCACGCTTGCCTTGCACGGCGGTAATGGCGTTCATGAGGAAGATGCCATGGGGGCTCAGGCGATCATGCACGAGCTGAAAAAACTCTTTCGATGCGAGATGCACCGGGATGGCTCGCACGCCGTTGTAGGCGTCGCCAAAGATGAAGTCATAGCGCTTGTCCTTCTGCGTGTAGAGGTAGTGCCGTGCGTCATCGGCGAAGGCGTGGACGCCTGGGTGTTCATCGAGCTTGAAGTAGCGGCGACCGACATCAATCACGGCTGGGTCGATCTCGACAACCTCGACTTTAGCGCTGGGGTAATCACGAGCCATGCGCTCTGGCATTCCAAAAGCTCCCGCGCCGATGAAGAGGGCGCTGTCGAGCTTGAAGCCATCGCGAATGAACGGCAGTTGCCAGTACTGCTGGTAGTCGAGGATGATGCCGCCATCGGCCACACGCATCCCGCCTTCCATCGTCGAGTCGAGCTGGAGAAAGCGCTGGCGATGGGCTTCGCTGCCTTGTTCGATGACTTCGATGTGATGGTAGTAGGAGTCCTCGCGATGCACCACGCCATCCTTTGTGGCGGACTTCACCGTAGAGCCATACCAGCTCGCGATGAGCCCACTGAGCAGGATCGGCAGCATTTCTTTAAGCGTCTGGCGAGCGAGAAAAAAAGCAGCACAAGCGAGCGCGAGCAACGCTATGCCCGTGCCGACGAATATCTGCTGCACGCCATAGTTCGAGAGCAGGTAGAAGCCCGAGAGAAAGGTGCCGACGAAGCTGCCCAGCGAGCCGAGCATGGAGATCGTGCCTGCTGCCGTGCCCACATGGGCGTCCTTGCTGAGTAGGCTGTAGAGCCGCACCGAGGCTGGTGAAATCGCTCCAAGCAACACGCCAGGGATGGCGAAAAGGATGATCGAGATGGTCACTGGACCGCTGATGTTTCCGAGCCCAGCATTGACCGGGCCTGCATAAACAAAGATGGCAGGGATGAACATCGTCAGCACCGCCGCCGCTGCGAGCAGCCAGCCGAGCAGGGCAAAGTCGGCCTTCTTTTCCGCGAGCCATCCGCCGAGATACCCGCCGACGCTGAAGGCGATCAAGATGACGCCGATGAGGGCTGTCCAAGTGTAGCTGGTATTGCCAAACAGTGGCGCGAGAAGACGATTCGCGCTGATCTCGACGACCATGATCGCTGCTCCTGCGAGAAAACAAATCAGAGAGAGAATGAGCGGTGCATGGCGTGGAGCAGCGTAGGAAGAGGTGGTGTCGGGAGAAGGAGTCTTGGGCTTCATGGAGCGGCGAACATCGAACAGTGAACCTCTAACGTCCAACATCGAATGGTGATTATCCCATTCCTTCGCCTCTTACTTCTCATTCATTCCGTGTTGAAAGTTTAAGGTTCACGGTTCGATGTTCTCTGCCTCATGAACATCGCTTCGCTCTCCACCATTCTCATCGCCACATTGACGTTGTCTGCCGCTGCTGCGGACTGGTCTATCGCCACCTTCGCAGGCAACGGACAAAAGGGCGGCAGCGGCGATGGCGGAGCCGCGACGGCGGCGGAGATTGATAATCCTTTCGGCCTTGTGCGTGGGCCGGATGGGGCGCTTTGGTTCTGTGAATACACAGGGCAGCGGATTCGCAAAGTGGCGGCAAATGGCAGCATCAGCACCATGGCTGGCAGCAGTAAAGTGGGCTACACAGGCGATGGTGGCCCAGCGCTCCAGGCGACATTCAATCTGCCCCACGAGATCCGTTTCGACAAAGCTGGGAACTACTACATCGCCGATATGCAGAACCATGCGATCCGTCGTGTGGATGGAAAATCGGGCATCATCACCACCTTCGTCGGCACGGGCAAGGCAGGCTACTCGGGCGATGGCGGGCCTGCGGCGATGGCTCAACTCAAGCAGCCGCACAGCATTCAGTTCGACCCTGCGGGCGACCTGTATATCTGCGACATCGGCAACAATGTTATCCGCAAGGTGGACATGAAGTCGGGCAAGATAAGCACCTTCGCTGGCACGGGAAAACCGGGCGCAACGCCCGACGGATCTAAGATCGAAGGCACACCGTTGAAAGGGCCGCGCTCGATGGATTTCGATGCGGCTGGGAATATGTGGATCGTCACACGCGAGGGCAATCAGGTGTTTAAATTCGATCTGAAAGCGGGTGTCATCCACCACATCGCAGGCACCGGGCAGAAGGGCTTCGAGGGCAATGGTGGGCCTGCGAAAGCGGCAAAACTGAGTGGCCCCAAGGGCATCGCTATCGACAAAGAAGGCAATGCCTGGCTCGCCGATACGGAAAGCCACAGCGTGCGTATGGTCGAGGCGAGCACGGGCAAGCTGCTGCTCATCGCGGGCACGGGCGCAAAGGGCGACGGGCCAGATGGCGACCCGCTAGGCTGCAAGATGGCACGGCTGCACGGGATTTATGTCGATGCCGATGGAGCCGTCTATATCGGCGATAGCGAGGCGCATCGCGTGCGCGTGCTGCGGCGGAAGTAGGCCCTGGTGGCCTCGCCATCACCGCGTTCGACAGCTACTCCACGGCAATCTTGATCACGACCTTCAAAACCACAGTCACTGCGTCCCACTCGATGCAGGGCGCGTGGGCATCCTGAGGGTAAAGAATGGCAAAGTGTCCCGCGCTCAGATGCAACGGCGTCACGTCAGGCACGAGCTTCCAGAGCGCGGCTTCTTTCGCCTCGTCGTAGGCCATGGTCTGCTCTTGCATGGCAGCCAGCGGAGCCCAGAGAATGATTTCGCGCCCGCTGTGGACATACTGCACGTCGATGTACTTGCGGTGCGCCTCGAACTTAGCGCTGTCGATGGGCTTCGTGGTGTAAGTCTGCACGAGGGCAAAGGCAGCATCGCCATCAATGTCATGGCGACCCAGTGCCTGCGTGCCATCGAAGGCACGTAGCCAGGCGAAGGCCTTGGCGAAGCGGGAGTTGAGCGAGGCGTAAGTGTCGGCTTTGGGGAGAGTGTCGAGGATCATGGTGGATGAGGAGTGATTGAGTGATGCGTTGCGGTTTAGAGTTCGGCCTTCCACTCGCGCACGGCTCGCAGAGTCTCGCCCGCCAAGTCAGCACGGGCTTTGGCGAAGGGTGGGCGGAACCAGGGAAAGCTGCCGAGAAGATCGTGGGTGACAAGGACTTGGCCATCGCAATCCTTGCCCGCGCCAATGCCGATGGTGAGCATTTTCACTTGGCCAGTGATGTGGGCGGCAACTTCGGGAACGATGCTCTCCAGGACGCAGGCGATGGCTCCGGCGGCATCGAGCGCAAGAGCGTCGGCGAGTAGAGCTGCGGCTCCGGCGGGCGTTTTGCCTTTCTTTTTATAGCCCCCCTCCTCGCGCACACTCTGCGGCAACATGCCGATGTGGCCGATGAACGGAATACCAGCGGCGATGATGGCGCGGACTTGCGGCAGCATGGCGATTCCGCCTTCGAGCTTCACCGCGTGGGCTCCAGCGGCGATGAGTCGCTGAGCATTATGCACGGCGAGGTCGGCGGTGGCATAGCTGTGCATGGGCATATCGCCGATGATGCAGGCTCGACTAGTGCCGCGTGCGACGGCTTTGGTATGATGAATCATATCCGCCATGGTCACGCCCGTCGTGTCGGGTAGGCCTAGGACGACCATGCCCAGAGAGTCGCCGACGAGCAGCAAGTCCACACCTGCCTCATCGAGCAGTCGAGCAGTCGGGTAGTCGTAGGCGGTGAGAACGCTGAGGCGAGGAGTCGTGCCTTTGCGTTGGGAGAGCGTGGATAACATGAGGCATAGAACATCGAACATGGAACCTCGCAAAGCGCTTTGAACATCCCATGAGCAAAAGGCCGTGAAGCCAAGCCCCGCAGATCGCAGAAGATTGGCGAGAATGCCAGCGTTCAGAGCGACCCATGAAACTACGACCCTTCGCCCTTGCTCTCCTTTGCCTGCTGCCCGCACTCGCTCTTCGCGCCGCGACCAGCAGCCCGCCCAACGTGGTGATGATCCTCTCCGACGATCAGGCATGGACGGACTACGGCTTCATGGGGCACAAACAAATCGCCACGCCCCACCTCGACAAGCTCGCCGCGCAATCGCGCACCTTCGCACGCGGTTATGTGCCCAGCAGCCTGTGCTGCCCCAGCCTCGCTAGCATCATCACCGGGCGCTATCCGCACCAGCACCACATCACCAGCAACGACCCACCTGTGCCCGCAGGCATGAAGCCTCGCGAGTTCCAGCAGAGCCCCCTTTTCCAAGAAGGTCGCGACAAGATGAACGCTTTCATGGATGCCATGCCCACGCTGCCCAAGCTACTCGTCAGCCACGGCTACCTCGCGCTGCAAACGGGCAAGTGGTGGCAGGGCAACTACAAGCACGGCGGCTTCACCCACGGCATGACCCAGGGCAGCCGCCACGGCGACAAAGGACTGGATATTGGCCGCAAAACCATGCAGCCCATTTATGACTTCATCGGCGAGGCCAAGCAGGCGCAGAAGCCCTTCCTCGTGTGGTATGCGCCCATGATGCCGCATGATCCGCACACCCCGCCCGATGCCTTGTTCCAGAAGTATCTGAAGATCACTGGCAACGAACACCTCGCCAAGTACTACGGCATGGTAGAGTGGTTCGACCAGACCTGTGGCGACCTCTTAAAACATCTCGATGAACAGGGCGTGGCTGATAACACCATCGTCGTGTATGTGAGCGATAACGGCTGGATTCAGAACCTCGACAAGCCCAGCTACGCGCCTAAGTCCAAGCAATCCCAATACGATGGCGGCCTGCGCAGCCCCATCATGGTGCGCTGGCCCGCGAAGGTGAAGCCCAGCAAGAGCCAGTCCCTCGCCCAGTCCATCGACTTCATGCCCACCATCCTGAAGGCCGTGGGCATCGAGTTGCCTGAGGGCCTGCCCGGCATCGACCTGCTCGACGATGCCGCCCTCGCCGCCCGCGATACCTTGTATGGCGAGTGCTTCACGCACAACTTGCAGAGCTTCGACCAACCCGCCGCAAGCCTCCGCTGGCGCTGGTGTGTGGAGAACAACCTGAAGCTCATCCTGCCCCATAAAACCAACGAACCCGATGCCGTGACCGAGCTGTATGACCTCGCCACTGATCCCAGCGAAGAGCATAATCTCGCGGGTGATAAACCCGAAGTGGTGAAACATCTCGCCGAGAAACTGGATGCGTGGTGGAAGCCCTCTGCGGGCTTGTGAAGCGACGAAAAGGGAGCCGCAGATGAAGGATGTGGACATTGCGCTAACATTTCATAAGCCCCATCGGATTGGCTGAGGCAAGGTCTTCTACACCGAAGGTGTTGTGGAATTCTCGCTCGCAAGCGCTGTCACTTTCGGTGCAGGCAACTCACGGCAGCCATCCCAGCGCTCGATCTCGCGGAATGTAGCTTCGACTTCAGTCGAATCAGTCGGAGGCTCTAGTCATACGGTAGCCTTTCAGCGGCACAGAAACCATGGCCTGGGGCGGACTTCGTGAGCCGCCAGCACTTCATTGGCCCACGACTGCATTCGACTGAAGTCGAAGCCACCTCCCGCACGTCGCAGCGTGCGGCGCGGCTTCACTCAGGCTTCATCGACGGCAATTCAGGCGGCGGCTGGCTTGCTGGTGTGGCCGCTGCGATGATGCCTGCGACGATGAGCATCAGCAAGATGCCACCTGCTAGGCACGCGATCAATGGAACGGCGAGTCTTATGGCCCATTGCTGCTGGACGTTCTGCACGGCACCCGTTGCACGCTCCATGATGGTTACGGCCTCACCTTCATTAACCTCATTGACTTTAAACTTACGCACCAGATCGAACATATCACGGTAGGCTTGCGAGGCATCTTGGAACTGCATTGTGAGCCGAGCTTCTTCATCGCTGACTTTACTAACGTTGGCAGCCTTGATCTCGGTCTCACGAAGCTCTTGTTCCTTGCTGGCGAGGCTGGCCTCTAGCGTGGCTTTCGTAGCGGCTTCGGTGGGCTTGCGCAGTTGCTCAGCCAGAGTGTCACGATCATTGCGCAGTGTCATGACGCGTTGCACCAAACGCTCGGCTTCAGCGGCCATGAGCTTGGCGGAGATCGTTGTGCCCTCATGCGCTTTGCGCCATGCGGCAAGCTTTGCATCTAGCTCCTTCGCCTGCTTTTCCCGCTTCACCACATCCTCCGCGAGCGCCGTCAGCGCTTTGTTCCGTTGCTGCTCTCGGATGGTTTCTCGGAAAGCACGGAACTCATCCAGTAGGGCATCGAGAAAGACCCGGGTGTACTTAGGTTCCGAGCCAACGGCCAGCACGTTAAAAATAGTCGAGCCCTTGTTCTGGGTGGCACGAATCTCTATGTCCACTTCCTTGAGATCAGGATTCAACGCCCGCACACGATCCTGCGCTCTGCGGCGCATCTCGTTGCTCTCTAACACTTCGATGGTGCTACCGTAGGAGCGGCTGAAGTATTCTCGATACTGCAACACATCGATATTCGTGGTCGGCGGCTGGGGTGTAGCAACCAGCTTGGCTAAAGAGAGATATTCGGGGGCCTTCGATGTGATACTTTGTGCCTGATAAGCGACCGCAAGCGCACCGAGTACCAGACTTACCGGCACGATCCACCAAGTAAAACGAAGGGCATGGAGGAAGCGATTGTGCGGGGGATTGATTGAAGCCATGCCCCGAGCATGGCTACTTTTGCGCTCAATGGTCAAGGCATAATCACAGCGCTCGGCTTCGCGGAGAGTAGCTTCGACTTCAGTCGAATGCAGTCGGAGGTTCTCGCCATACGATAGCCTTTCAGCAACACGAAAACTATGGCCTGGGGCGGACTTCGTGAGCGGCTTGCTCTTCATTTGCCCACGACTGCATTCGACTGAAGTCGAAGCTACATCCCGCCCATCGCAGCCTCACTCCACGACCACTTGCACGCGCACAAATTTCTTCTCCCCTTCGCCTATCGCGGGGGTGACGCGGCAGGTGCAGGTCTCGGTGATGCCATCGCCTGTTGGCGTGCTGCTCACGGTTTCCACATCGGTGCCGAGGCTGCTCCAGGTGCTCAGGTTGGTGCTGGTCTCGACTCTGTAAGTGAAGCCACTGGGCTGGATGCGACGGCGGTAGCTGAGGGTGAAGTAGGTCTTGCCATCGCTGGCATTGACGCTGTTGCCGCTCGTTGGCTGGGCTGCGGCAGGGTTGTTGGGATCGGTGTTGAAGGCAGCCGCGAGGATGCTCTTGGTTTGGGCGGCAGTGGGCGTGGCGCTAACTTCGAACCTGGTGATATGCCAGGTCGTTGTGGTGGTATTCGGCGGTATGGCGTTGTCGCGCGCAGTCAGCGTGTAGCTGCTCTCGCCGAGCGCTAGGCTGCCGAGCTGCGCACTCCAAGTTGCAAAAGCATCGGTGGTGGTAGCGGTGATCACAGGGCCGCTCGCTGGGGTGAAGGTGATGCTGGCGATGCCGCTGAGATCGCTGCTCGTTGTGCCTGTGATGAGCGGCGCTGCCTGAGTGGTAAAACTATGATCCAAGGGCAGCGTCGTCAGCACAGGCGCAGTCGCGTCTTGCGTAGAACTGGCCGCACTAGACCAAGCCGAGAGCCACACTTGTTCATTGGCTCCATCGAGCTTCCGAGCACGCACGCGGTAGTGATACAGCGCACCGTCAGTGAGCGTGGTGAAGGTGACACCCAGCCCGCCGCTCCAACCGCTGCCCGTGGGCGTGGTGAAGGCAGCATCGCTCGCACGCTGGGCCTCATACTCGATGCCTGTGGCACTGCCGACACTGCTCCACGCGATGCTGTTGGTGGTGCCGCCAGTGAAGGCAGGCTCGGCGACAATAACAGGCACAGGTGGCAGCGTGATGCTGAAGGCTGCGCTCTGGCCGAGGTGCCCTGCCCCGTCGTCGGCATGAATGATGCAGCCTGTGCCAATGCCCTGCACGAGCAGGCTGCCGCTGGCGACGCCATTGATGACGCTGAGCATCACAGGCATCGCCGAGGCATCGCCGGTGGCTGCGGTGAGGCTGATCAACACACCGCCTTGCCATGAGGTTAGGTTGCGATTTTCAATGTCCTGCGCGGTGATCACCACGGGCACGAGCGTGCCGGTGACGACACTGCCAGCGACACTACCGAAGACAAAATGATGTACATCATTGTCGCGCACCAGCACGTCGCGCATCACGGCGGTGAAGCCCACAGCACTGGCCGAGAGCGTGACGGTTTGCGTGCCGTCGATAAGCGCATCATCCGGCGTGCTGCCTGCGAAGGTGGCGTAACTTTGCCCGGCAGGAATCAGAAGCGTGGCATTGGGCAAGGTGATCTCGCTGGTGTCGGAGCTGGCGATTTCCACCGTCACATCGCTTCGTGGCAGGCCCGGCAGGAAGACTCGGCCCATCGCGGGATAGGTGCCTGCGCCTTCGATGAAGGGTGATGTCGTCGTCATCGTTAGCACGCGCGTTTCGTTGTCAATGAGCACCGCGTTGGCCGTGGCGGATGTCCAGCCGGGCACGCTCGCGGTGACGAGCACGGTGCTGCTGGCGTCGTCCATGTAGGCATCGTTCACGGCGGTCATGGTGAAAGTAGCGCTCGTGGTGTTGGCTAGAATCGTCACCGTGGCGGGCAACGTGAGGCGAGTGGCATCGGCGTTGGTGAGCGTGATGATGAGGTTCGCATCGGGCGCGATGGTGACATCCACATGCGCAGCACCAGCGCTGCTGCTTTGGCCTTCGGCGAGGCTCGCAGGCAGGGTGATGCTGAGCACGCCCGCTTCGTTGTCAGCGACATTCATCGTCGCTGCCGCTGAATCGTAGGCGATCATGCTGGCGGTAATGGTCGCGCTCTGCGTGCCATCGGGCGACTCGTCATCGACGATGGTCACTGGGAATGTGGTGCTGATTTCTCCGGCAAAAATCGTCACCTGCGCAGGCACTGTAATCTCGCTCGCATCGCTGCTGCTCAACTCGACGACGACATCGACCGCGCGCACGGCGGGCAGGCTAAGGGTGGCTGTCTGAGCGGCATTGCCTTCGGTCACATTCAGCGAAGGAATAGCCAACGAAAGCGCACCGAGCGACAGCACTTCAAACACATTCGACGTGCCCGTGTGTGAGGCTCCGTCGCTAACGACAAGCTTCACCGAAGGATGCGCCCGGCGGATCTGCACTGGCCCTGTCCACACGCCAGCGGTGAAGGCACCCGTGCTCAGTGGCAGCAACGGCGTGCCCCCCGCAGCGCCGGGGAAAGGCAGCGTCAAACCTGCATTCACCACGCCGCTGGAGGGCGCGGCGGCGATCCAGTCGCTAGCGCTATTGTGGTCGCTGCTGCCAGTGCGCAGGTACATCAGCGCGGCGTTGTTGCTCGTGGGGATGCCGTTGCCCGACCACGCCGTACTGGGCACCGAAATGGGATCGAGCACCTGGCTCGCAGGCGCACCGAAGCAGGCGAAATCAACGATGCCACCCGTCTTATCGCGCAGCATGATCCCGCCGCGCGAGAACTCCGTCCAGTTGATGTTCATACCGATCTGGTAGAGCGGATAGCTGCCTACTGGCGTGCCGAATTCCTGCACCCGCCACACGTCGCCCGCAGCCGATGTGGTGCCATTGCCAAGGGTCAGCGTGGCGAGCGAAAACGGCCAACTGCTCTCGTCGTAAAACACCACCTGCCAGCCCGACATATCGACGGCGCTATCGCTGATGTTGATGAACTCTATCTCATCGAGCGACCCGGTGTTTAGCTCGCTGATGACCATCTGCCCCGCGCCGCCCTTGGTGCTGAGTGTGGCACTTCCCGTATAGCCAACCGCTGTATCGCCGAACTCATCCAACGCCGTGATCGTGGGGTTAAAAGGAATATCCGCCTGCTGCGTGGCCCCGATGGTGCTCCAGCTAAAGTGATGCACGGGGCCAATCGCAGGCACATCAAAACGCCACGTCGGCCCCTCGGCGGTGAGCACATCGAGATGCGCGACGATGCGCCAGAAGTACGTCGCGCCACGCGTGAGCCGAGGCAGCGTGTAGCGCGGCGTGGTGGTGGTGCCGAGCAGCTCCGCCGCACCCAGCGTTGAGGTATTACCGAGATACACATCGTAGCTCGTGGGCACGCCGCCTGTACCTGCGGGTGCTGTCCAGGCGAGATCACTATCGGGGTTCACGCCCGTGGAGAGGTGCGCGGGGCTAGGCTGCGCGGGCAAAGCTGGCGTTTGCGAATCATAGATCGTGAGGCTCGCTGTGCTGCTGGTGAAGCCGCTCAACTCGGCCAGCACACTCGCGCTGCGATGTCCCGTGACGGCGGGGTCATTGATGGGCGTGAGTGGGATCGCGGCGCGTGCTTGGCCTGCTGGGATGACAACGCTTGCAGGCACGGTGAGCAGCGTGGGCATGGACGAGGTAAGTGTGATGGTGAGCGTCGTACTTGTGGCCGCAGCGAGATGCACTTCGGCAATGTCGCTGATCGTCCCCGCATTCTCCGCGATGCCCGTGGGCAGTGTCACCGTGAGCGTCAGCGCCTCGGCATCGCGCACCTCAGTGGTAGCGCTGGTGCTCGTCCAACCGACTACGCTAGCTGAGACGGTGGCCATGTGTGAGCCGTCGATTTCATCGTCGTTAGGCATCGTCAAGGTGAACGTCTGTGTGGTCGCGCCAGCGGGTACCATCACGGTGTTAGGCACAGTGAGTTCGGTCATGTCGCTGGAGGCAAGATGCACCACCACGGGCACATCGGGCGCGGCGCTGAGCGTCAGCGTGCCCGTCGTTGGTATTGCGTTTTCAGTAACGAAGACAGGCAGTTCGACGGTGATGTTCGCCGCTTCGTTGTCATGCACCGTGACTTGAATTTCGCTGCCAATATAAGTCGCAGCCGTGGCTGAAAGCAGCTCCGTGCGTGTGCCATCGAGCAGGGCATCATCGGTGGGCGTCATGGTGAAAGTGGCGCTCGTGGTGCCAGCAAGAATCGTCGCGGCGGCGGCGCTCAAAGTGGCCTGCGTGCCAGCGTTTAGCGCGAGCGCTATGACAAGATCATCCACAGGTGCCACGGGCACGCTCACCGTCGCCGTTGTGGCGCTCGTGCCCTCGGTCAGCGCGTAGTCTGGCAGGCTCAGATTCAAGCGCTTCGCGGGCGTGCCGAGGAACTGAATGTCGTCGATGTTCCAGCCCGAATACGCCCATGCACCGAAGCCGATGGAGAAGCCCCAGCGCACGTAAACCGTGCTGTGTTTATCGGCCACGGCAGAGATGTCGTAGTCCTGCGGCGACCAGGCAGACTCGGCGAGTTCGGCATTGGGATTGATCCAAATTTGCGTCCATGTCGTGCCATTGTTCGACACCTCCACGGTGGCCGTTGCATAGGGTGGGAAGTCGGTGTTTAACCAACGCTGAAAGCGCAGCCGCGTGCCCTCGTACTGCGATAGGTCGATGGCGGCAGTCTTAACATAATAGGGGCCGCCAATGGCGATGCTGTAATCGCCCGTGAGATCCACGCCGAGCACCTTGGCACCTGTTGCACCGCTTGTTGGATCAGCCTCGCCGTAGGTATTGGCGTCGCCAGCGACCTTGCCGCCTGCGCCGAGCGGCGTGCCATACTGCCACTCGCCTGTCATCGTCCAGCCTTCCGGCAGCGTGTTCAGATTGAACTCAAACACGCGTGTGGACTCGATATTCACCCGCACAGGCAGCGTGACGTTTTGCGGCGTCGGCGTGGGGTTCGTAATGGTAAAAGTCGCGCTCTGGGTACCGCCGACGAGGCTGCTCACACTGGGCGATATTTG